>NZ_JBNHEP010000249.1:7451-57846 GCF_050015995.1 Dapis brunnea BLCC-M229
CATAAATGTTAACTGGGGTTACTTGCCTATACACATGATTTTTTATTCAACTAAAAAATGATTAAAATCCTCCATCTTTCCGACATACATATTGGCAGTGGTTTTTCTCACGGTCGCATCAATCCAGAAACCGGTTTAAACACTCGCCTCGAAGACTTTATTTCTAGTCTAAAACTTTGTATAGATAGAGCAATTTCTGAACCAGTCGATTTAGTTTTATTCGGTGGAGATGCTTTCCCAGATGCTACTCCCGCACCATACATAAAACAAGCTTTTGCTGCTCAATTACGCCGTTTAGTAGATGCTCAAATTCCCACAGTATTATTAGTAGGAAACCATGACCAACATTCCCAAGGTCAAGGGGGGGCAAGTTTAGGTATTTATCGTACTTTAGCTGTGCCGGGAGTTGTAGTAGGCGATCGCTTAGAAAGTCATAAAATTCAAACTCAAAATGGTGCTATTCAAATTATTACTTTGCCTTGGTTAACTGCTTCTAATTTAATGACAAAATCAGAGACTGAAGGTAAATCTATGAAGGAAGTCAATGAGTCATTAATTGAAAAACTACGATTGATATTAGAAGCGGAAATTCGGAAATTAAACCCAGAAATTCCCACTGTACTTTTAGGTCATTTAATGGCAGATAGGGCGAGTTTAGGAGCAGAACGTTTTTTAGCTGTAGGTAAAGGTTTTAATATTCCTGTTTCTCTATTAAACCGCCCTTGTTTTGATTATGTTGCTTTAGGTCACGTTCACAAACATCAAAATTTGAATCAGTCTAATAATCCACCAATTATTTATCCGGGAAGTATTGAACGAGTTGACTTCAGCGAGGAAAAGGAAGAGAAGGGTTTTGTTTTGATTGAACTGGAAAAAGGTGCAGCAAAATGGAAATTTTGTTCTCTACCAGTCCGAACTTTTCAGACGATTAAAGTTAATGTTTCAGAAGCAGAAAAACCACAAACTGAATTATTAAATACTATTAGTAAATATCAGATAGAAAATGCGGTAGTAAGGTTGATTTATCAATTACGTTCCGAACAGTTAGACTCGATTGATAATGGGGTTTTACATCAAGCTTTAAGTGAAGCACATACCTATACTATTCAGCCAGAATTAGTTAGTCAGTTAGCAAGACCCCGTTTACCAGAATTATCAACAGGTAATAGTATCGATCCTTTAGAAGCTTTAAAAACTTATTTAGAAAATCGCGAAGATATTCAAGATATTCAAGAGGAAATGTTAGAAGCTGCTGCTAAGTTACTAGCAGGTAAAGCAGATTTATCAGAAGAAAATTCTGATACTCAGTTAAGTTTATTTAGTAAATAAGGGAATAGGGAATAGGGAATAGGGAATAGTAAGAAGTAATTGATAATTTCTGGATAATAATTGATTCTATTTTTGATTTTTGAAGATGCCTAAGTAATGGGGAACAATAAAAGAAATTAAATTATTCTTGCTTGTTTCTTCCTTCAAAGGTATCTAAACTCTTCTTCCTTCTTCCTTCTTCCTTCTTCCTTCTTCCTTCTCCCTTCCTCTAACCAAATCTATATCCAAAACCTCTAACAGTAATCACATACTCTGGCTTACTAGGATTTAACTCCAATTTCTCCCGTAACCAACGAATATGAACATCAACAGTTTTACTATCCCCAATAAAATCTGGTCCCCAAACTTGTTCTAACAATTGTTCGCGAGACCAAACTCTACGTGGATAACTCATAAATAGTTCAAGTAAGCGAAATTGCTTGGGGGAAAGTTTGACTTCTTGACCTCTGACCGTTACTCGGCATTCCTCGGGATAAACGATTATATCTTTATATTGAAGCATAAGTGCTTGAGATAGTTGACCATTACCTTGGCGACGCATCATAGCTTGGCAACGGGCCATAAACTCCCGCATCCCGAAGGGTTTAGTTACATAATCATCAGCTCCAGCTTCTAAATAAAAAGCACAATTATTAGCACTACCTCTTGCTCCTAAAATCATTATTGGTATTAAATTACCTTGATGTCTTAACATCCGGCATAAATCTAAACCATTAACAGAGTCAAGAATTAACAGATTGAAGGATTTTTCACTTTTAACTGATAAAGAATTCTCAAGAGTGGGAATAACACTACGCCCATCTGGAGCAATAACTACTTCACAACTTTGTTCTTCTAGAGCTAGAGCTAACATATCCCGAAATAGCTCTTCTGTCTCTAATAATAAAATCTTACTATTTGTTCTGACGGCAGACCTGGAAAGACTTTCGCTTAGATCTGGGGAAAACATAAATATCACTTCTGGTAGGTTTAATGGTGAATTATTAGACATCTCCAGAAAAGAGGAAACAGGAAACAGGGAACAAGGAATAGGAATTGATAATTTCTAGATAATAATTGACTTTACCGTTTATTTTTGGAGATGTCTATTAATTAATATTGCCTTGCTGAGAAATTAGGCAATTGCTAATTTTGTAGCTAATTAACTGAATTAATTTCCAACCATCCAACTGCCAAAAGCACTGGGTCTTTCTCCCATTGATACAACGCATTTTGACTATGAGACATTACTAGAGCAACCATAGCACCAGCGGTATCTGTGCTGTGGTCTGGTTTTTTGTCGTTTCTAGGGATAGGTGTTAGTTTAGTCAGCATTTCCCACTTTTATTTTGCATTGTTGTGCTGAATACAAAACTTAGATGCCCTAATAGTAGAGCTAATAGGTTAACGCTTTGTTAACTTTAGGTTATCAAAAGGTTAAATTTGAAAATGTCATACAAATTCAATAGAGCATTACTAAAAACTGTTATGCCAGAAACTTAATAGATTAATCTATGAATTTTAATTTTTGTCTCAACATTGAGGAATTTAAAGTATATTAAATAGTTTAATCCTAATTTAATATAATATTAAATTTTATACTAACAATAAAAATTAAAAGTATAAATCAATCAATCAAAATCTAGATATGTTACTACATTTAAGTACTTGGTCTGAAGTCGAAGCTTATCTAAATCAATCTCAAGGTATTATTTTGCCAATTGGTTCTACTGAACAGCATGGACCTACAGGATTGATTGGCACAGATGCTATTTGTGCAGAAGCCATCTCAAAGGGAGTAGGAAAAACAGTACAAGCATTAGTAGGACCGACAATTAATGTAGGGATGGCCTTACATCATACAGGTTTCCCAGGTACAATCAGTTTGCGGCCTAGTACAATGATTCAGATGATTCGTGACTATATAGTTTGTTTAACTAAAGCAGGATTTACCAAATTTTTCTTTATTAATGGTCACGGAGGTAATATCGCTACTCTGAAAGCTGCCTTCTCAGAAACCTATGCTCACTTAGCTGATTTAAACATTGCCAATGCAGACCAGGTTAAGTGCAAAGTCGGAAATTGGTTTATGTGTAGCTCAGTTTACAAATTAGCCAAAGAGTTGTATAGCGATCAGGAAGGTTCTCATGCCACACCTAGTGAAGTAGCTTTAACTCAGTATGTTTACCCAGAAGCAATTAAACAGGCTCCACTTTCAGAAGATGTAGCTACTGGATATTCAATATATAGTGCTGCTGATTTTCGTAGCCGATATCCCGATGGTCGTATGGGTTCTAACCCTGCATTAGCCACACCCGAACATGGTAAGCAGTTTTATGAGTTAGCAGTCAAGGAACTCAGTAATTCTTACTTGGAGTTTATTAATAGTGATTAGAATTTAGAATTTAGAATTTAGAATTTAGAATTTAGAAGTTAAATTCGCAGCACGGACTAAATTAAAGGGTAGTGGTGCATTGTAATGGTCGTTTATTGTAATTATTTTTGTTACGAGGCATGGCAGTGGGAGCATCTTGCTCCCATACTCCCAGGCAGAATTGCCCACACAAAGCGTTGCTTGTCCCTATCTAACATTACTATGCAGGACTACCAATTAAATAGTTTGAGAATGTCCTAAAAGTAACAGTGACTACTATACAAGCACGGGACGGAGTTTTCCTCCCCCTTACCTTCAAGGGAAGGGGGTTAGGGGGTTAGGTTTTTTGATAACTGATAACTGATATCAAATCCCCTTGGCAATCGAAGTGTCATTAAGAAACCGGGTTTGTGGAAGACAGATATCAGTATAGTAGGACATTTGATACCAACCCAGTTTCTATACTTTATTTATACCGATACTACCAGATTTAATCTGATATAGCACTACGCAAATAGGGCGCGGACATTTATAAATGCTCAAACTCAGTCAGAGAATACTTTTGACTTTTGACTTTTAACTTGCGCGTAGCGCTATATAGCGTTTCTCAAATTAGTGAGGTACAGTTGTTTTTCTTCTTTATCTATTCCTACGGAACGAGAATTACTACTCCCTACTTCCTGTTCCCTACTTCCTACTCCCTACTCCCTATTCCCTGTTTCCTGTTCCCTAAAACCAAAGAATTTTTTACCTCACGAATATGGGAATTGCTATAACTGATTAAAGTACATTTAATTTATATAATTTTTTAGCTACAACCTTTATGTAGATTAACTAAATCTAGAAACTTAGATATTAAAGGTTGCAAAAACCGAAAATTGAGTTAACATAGTATTCAGAAACATCTAAATTATCTCAAGCAAAAACGACACATAAAAACAGTAAACCAGTAGACAAATAGCTAATATATATTACTTTTTTATTACTTTCAGATAACCTATTGTCTGAAATTCTTGTTTTGAAATATTACTTTATTCTTACTGACAATCCTAAGTAATTCCTCTACTGTAAAAGTATAGAGAAGAAACAAATAACTTCTCTCCCGAAGCAGATATTAAGTCAGAGGTCAAGATTGTGAATAACCAATTAAAAATTTCCTTAGCAGGTGTTTTAGCAACCGTTGGTCTCTGGGGTTTTCTACCTCAATCAGAAGCTAAAGCAGGACAATTTGAAACTACTGACAAAGTAGTTTTCACCTGTGTTTCAGTTAATGCAGCAGAAAATCAATATGCAACTGTTCCTCAAATAGTTCGTGAAACACGGGATACAAGTGAACCTGGACTTTTAGGCGGATATCCCCTAGTGAAACGAGAAGTTATTCAAGTTTCCTCTAAACCAATGATTGTATGGACTGCAACTCTTTCTTCCGATCATCCCAAAGGTGCTTATACTCCTGACCGTCGTTGTCAATCAGTTAGCACTCGTCTAACTAACCTTGCTTACGCCCTAGGGATGGAAACTTTCGCAGATATCAGTCAAATTGGTGTTGTAAACCATGAGCAAGTGGTTTATGTTTCTCCAGAAGAAAAGCCTAATTTTGATAATGTGGTCTTCACATTAAAGCCAGGAAATCGTGATAAATCAGAAGAAATTATCACTCAATTTAAAGATTTCGGACAAGGTACTGCTAGTGACGAACCCATCTACGAATAAGTGATTTTAGCAGAAATGTTGAGGGAATAAATAAGGAAATCAATTTTCCCTCTTCACTTCTTTTTATTGACTTATAACTATTAATTATTAGGTTATTAAGTTTAACTATAGCAATTTATATGCTGGTGAGGTACTGTCATTTGTTTGTTGGTTTTAGGGAACAGGGAATAGGAAATAGGGAATAGAATAAAAATCAAAGATAGGTGTACCTCATTAGGAACAGAAACGCTATAGATTTTATTCTATTGTCTTAGTGAACTCTTATCTAACACTATCCATAATTTACACTCAAATTATCTCAGAAACTTATGAATCTTGAGAATAATTAATCAAAATTTGTAGATAATCCACATATCATTTCCTCGGACACTAATAACTTAGTTTGCTCTAAGTTTGTGTCTGTTTTAATCACTTGCTCGATAAATTGATCGGCAAATTATCTCAACTATCAAAATTATTTTTCAACCCAAGGCAAACTGCAAAAATATAGTTAATTGACGGTATAATAAAATAACGCTAAAGCGTTAATTTGTTTGTTAAAGTATTTCAATTAATTGTCAAGAGGAAAGCCATGAAAGTTAGAACTACTCCAACTTTATTTACTGCAACAATCGCAATGTTTTTCACTGTTAGCTTAACCGCTAATCCTGCAAAAGCTCAAGAAAAACCAGCAACTAATAATCTTGGTTCCTCAGAACAATTATTGAGCACCAATGCTAATAGTTTGTCAAGTGGTAAAACTGTTAACTTAACTCAAGAGTCTACAACTAGAGGTAGACGTGGGTTGTCTCAAGGTGAACTGGATGAGGTGACAAACAATATTAACCTACAAATGCAGAAAAATAGAGACCCTAGATGGAAAAGAGAGAAAGTATGGTTTGAGGAAAAGTGGGATTCTTTTTCGACGGACTTTTAGCTAGTCTTAATATGAGTTAATTCCTGATTTTAGAAGCTGGAATTCCCCAACTTAAAGGTTCCATTTTTTTGAATTGCTCTATAGATGGTCGAGAGCCATCTATAAAACTAAATGCTCCAATTCCAGCAATGGGATATTTTGACCGTCCGTTAATACCAATTAACTGACCTTTGCTATTTAAAATCGGTCCACCACTCATGCCACTTTTAATATCATTGGTATAACCTAATTGATATCCTTGGCTGAGGGTGCGACTGGTTAACATTTCTACAGACCCTACAGTTAACTGAAAAGCTCGACTACCCCAAGCACGGGTACTACTCATTTGTGAAGAGTCTGCTTGATGCCAATTGGGAAAACCTGCTGCAAAAACAGTTTCTCCTACTAAGGGTTGATTAGTTTTTACTATTTCTACAACTTCATAGGGGCGATCGCTAGTAAATTTCAATAATGCTACATCCAGATTACCTATTTGAGGGGTAGAAACTAGGGTAGCTTGATGAGTTATCCCATCTCCACTCATAACTGGGTAAAGTTTATTAGAGTTATTCTCAATTACATGATGATTAGTTACAATAGTGTAGGTATTACCTTCCCGTTTGATAATTACTCCAGAACCTGCACTATTATCTGTAAAAATTCTCACAGTAACTTGTTGGGCAATATTGGATACTAATGATGGAAACTGTTGTGAATCTACTGCACTAGGTTTTGTGTAATAAGCTGAATTTTCTACTCTGGTTTGGGAGTAAGCATTAGGTACAAATGTACTTAGACAAAATAGTGAAGCTCCTAAGATTTTACTACTTAAATTCAAGATTGACTTATTCTGTTTCATATTCTTAAGGTTTCTCAAAAAAAAGATATTTAAAAAAAAGACAAAAATTCCCCTTACACCACTCAATCTATTTCAAGAAATTTGAAAGTGTGGTGACTATCTCCACGTTGGTTAGTGGTAGAGATCACTTCTGATTGTTTCAATACATGAATTTTTCTTAGTAGTTCAAATTAACTACTTAAATCAGAATAGGTATATATATTGATTAAGTTCAGGCCAGTCACAAATAATTTAGTTATTTAGCCATTGCTAAAATCTGAATTTTTCAGCAGAAATGACTGTGAGGAACTGAATTGGTATTTTACAATATAACGGTCACAAAAACACATTCTCAGAATAAAAATTTGTCAAATTTTTTTGTAGAGTTTCTCATCTGACCTTGTGTCATAATAATGATGAGTTAAAATACTTAACAGTTATCAGTTATTAGCAATGGAAAATGGGCGACTCCCTAGCCATGCTAACTATTAATTAACACAATCATGACTTACGGTAAGGTACTATATATAGAGTGCAAAAACTATAACGTTATAGTTTTTAACGCTATATATGTGGTCTGTGCGTAAGTCCTAATAATAAGAGTGGGGGTCTTATAGAACTAATTTGAAATCTATTGACCGATCGGTGATGAGTAAGATCTGAATTAATAAAAATATTAATAACAATTATCAGAAAAAATTCTCAGATATAATTAAGCTGAAGCGATCGTTTAACTATATGCAACAATCAATCTCAAAGTTTGTTGGAGACCCGCGCTGTCTCGTAGACCAGCGTCGGGAGGATGTCAAATTTGCTCTTTAATATGGATGCTAGTGGTGGGGATAAAGCTAGAGTATTCGATAGGGGAGTCCATAGCACTATCACTATCGCTCATTTATTTCTGCTGTCTTAATAGCTAACTTTACTATCTGAAAAAAGTACAGTAAATTCAAAATTCTATAGTCAATATAACTGTTTGAGTTATCCAATAAAATGTTACATAGATTGACAAGTAAACTAGAAATGTGTATCTAAGAGCTTAGATGAAAATCTAATTCAATATTAACCATGCAATTATCAAATCTGCTGTCCCGTAGTCCATTAATTATTTTGGGTGCGATCGCTGGAGTTATAGTCTCCCATCAAAATGCGATCGCCACGAACAAAATCGTAATAGATATAGCTGGCCCAATAAAAGCATCGATCAAAGTTAAGGATCTACGACAATTTGCAGAAACGGGTAAAACGACCAAAACAATTTCTCAAGCTCTAGGCATATCAAAAGTCAACCCTAATACAGTTCGTGGATTAATGACATTAGAAGTAGGAGCTAATGTTGCTAACCTAGCCAAAGTGCTGTATAGTAACCTAGGTCAAAATGTAACTAAAGGCGTCGCCGAAGTAGTTCAGACGAGACACAATTATGAAAGTGACAAAGCCCTACGTTCTGCCATTATCTTAGCAGCAGCAGATGACAATCGAATATCAGTACTAGAAGTTCTCGAAAAATATCCTACCGCAGAAATGCACATAGACGTAGGTAAAATTAATGAAATTGTAGGAAAAGTTAAAGAGACTATCGGTAATTTAGGAGAACTACTCAATTAAATCTACGATTCTGAAGGCGGAGTTATCTTATTAGTATATTCATCAGTATAATGTTGCTGGCCAGTTACCGAATCAACTGCCACAGCCTCTATATATTGACTATCTATAAGAAATGCTCCCTTCTCAAAACGAACAGCCCAATAATTTCCTCCTTTGCCACTTAAAATAGTGCCTACTTCACCCAAACGCACTACATTAGGGGGACGTAATATGGGCATCGATTCAGCAGTTTTGATGTATGGTGGTTGAACTACTAATCTGACTTTTTGGCCAACAGAAAATTCATTTTCCATTTATTATACTCCCATAATATTTGCTTTTTTATTTCTTATCATAAAGTTGGTCATCCCCCCTCTTGGTCATTTCAGTTATCAGTTATAGCAATTGAAACAAAGGGCGCGGACATTTATAAATGCTCAAACTTAGTTAGGGATTACTTTTGACTTTTGAATGCATGACTTGCGCCTAGAGCTATATTAGTACCTTTGGCCTCAGCCAAAGCCTTAAGACCTGATTTTTTGTTCAAGGGAATTCAAGAGTTTAATATAATTAATTTTAGTCAAGTTACAAAAAGCTGCCATAAGTCTAGGGAAGGTACTACAATAGATATGGCGAGTATGAAATTTTAGGGGGTAATGATCGTGGCTACAGGTCGTCGCGTTTCCCGGGTTGCTTCATTAATCAAGCAGGAAATCAGCCAGATGTTGCTCCATGGTATCAAAGATAACCGCGTAGGTATTGGTATGGTCAGTGTGACAGATGTAAATGTTTCTGGAGACTTACAACACGCTAAAATATTTGTAAGTATCTATGGGTCTGACCAAGTAAGGTCTGAAACCATGGCAGGTCTAAGGTCTGCCACTGGCTATGTCCGCAGTGAATTAGGCCATAGAATACGTCTACGTCGAACTCCAGAAGTTATCTTTATTGAAGACCGCTCCCTAGAGCGTGGGACTGAAATTATATCACTGTTAAACCAACTTTCCCAGGAACGGCAAGAACAGGAAACAGAAGGTATTGCAGATCCAGAGTCTCAGGCAGAAACAATAGAGTAAGCTGTTCCTAAATTCCCCATTACTAAATTATGAATTTAGCAGAAAAAGTAGCTCAGATGGTAGTAGTCAGAGCATCTGGGCATTTATTTGACAATCAAATTCTTTATCCAGACTGGGAACCCCCTAACAGCAAGCTTCAATATTGGGTACAAGAGTTGGGTGTTGGAGGGGTGATTTTTGTGGGTGGGAGTGCTGTAGACTTGGCAACTCGCATCCAACAACTTCAGTCTTGGGCAAAAATTCCCTTGCTTTTGGCTGCTGATATTGAGGAAGGAGTTGGTCAAAGGTTTGCTGGGGCAACTTGGTTTCCTCCACCAATGGCGATCGCTGCTATTGCTCAAACTAATTTGAAAAAAGCCCAAGGGTATGCTGAGACTATGGGCGCTATTACAGCTCAAGAAGCTGTGGCTATTGGTTTAAATTGGATTTTGGCCCCAGTGGTAGATGTGAATAATAATCCTGATAACCCAGTGATTAATATTCGGGCTTTTGGAGAAACGACGGAATTAGTTTGTCAATTGGCAAGGGCTTTTATTAGGGGTGCTCAACAATATGCAGTTTTGACCACTGCTAAACATTTTCCGGGTCATGGGGATACGGCAGTTGATTCTCATTTTGATTTACCAGTTATACCCCATTCGGATAGAAGACTGGCAGAAGTTGAGTTACCTCCTTTTTTTGAGGCGATCGCTGCTGGGGTAGATTCTGTGATGAGTGCCCATTTGTTAATTCCGGTCTGGGATGGAGAACTACCGGCAACTTTATCCCACAAAATTATCACAGGTCGGTTACGCCAAAAGTTGGGTTTTGACGGATTAGTTGTAACTGATGCTTTGGTAATGGGGGCGATCGCTAATCGTTATGGTTTGGCGGAGGCGTCTGTTTTGGCTGTGGAAGCTGGTGCGGATATTTTACTTATGCCTCTAGATGCAGAGGTGACAATTAATTCTGTTTGTGATGCGGTGAGTCAAGGCCGTATTTCTGAATCACGAATTGATGAGTCTTTACAGAGAATTTGGCAGGCTAAAACAAAAGTTTATCCTACTTGGGAACCCGGAAATGAAAAAATACCAGATTATTTCTCACCTCCTACATACAATTTAGTTGAAAAGTTAGCTCAATCACAGGCACAAGAAACTGTAGCTCAAATTTTGCAAGACTCTATTCAAGTAGGAGGAGGTTATCTTACTCCAAAAAATAGAGATGATAATCATTTACGAAATTTAGTGCTTGTACAGGATATACTTAACACCCCTTTCTTGGGTAATCATACTCCAGCGATCGCTATTCCCAAAAAATATGGTTATCAACTACAGCTAATTGATAATTATTCAGAAGCTCTCCAAACCTTTACCTCTCATCGCTTGACTTTGCTGCAACTATTTATTCGCGGTAATCCTTTTGGTCAATCAGCTAGTTTAACACAAGCAGGAGAGGATTTAGTTAAGAAATTATTAAGAAGTGGCGAATTGCAAGGTCTAATCATATACGGTAGTCAGTATACGTTGAAACAGTTTTCATCAGAACTGTTATCAGAGATACCTTATATCTTTTGTTATGGACAAATGCCAAAAGCCCAAGCTATTGCTCTGGAGCTTTTATTTAAAGATTTACAAGTATCTCTCTAAAATCTAAAAAATATCACACAATATCTCTCAATCTTTGACAAAACAAGATAAAAGTGATATATCGAAGACTATTTTTTTAGGCAAAAAGACAAGAGAAATCCTAAATTAGCTAGCTGATGGGTACAAGTTAAAAGTATATATATGCAATTTGGACTAATACTAGAACTAATATGTTGGTTTGATGACTTTTAGAATACTTATCAAAATAAGATAACAAATTGTAACTATATATACTGAAAAAATTAACATTCATAATTAGCAATTTTGCCTTATATTATTAATAGCGCCGTAGCGCCGACAATTACTCAAGCTAGGCCAAGAGGGTGACCATGACTTACACCACAGTTCAATATTCTTTAGACATTATCAGGGACGAAGCAGCAGAACTTGTATACAAAGGAGTTCTCAGTCGTCAGCAGCCTATTTATACTCTTTGCCAATATATTCCCGCCAGGGAATGGGCCTGTGTAGAGGGTGAGTTAGAAGAGTGTGACTTTCTACTCAGGGATAGAATTGGTGACCTGATAGGTAACGAAAAATGGGACAACGACTAAATAAAAGCCTAACTCAGCTAAATTAAAAATTTTTAGCTGAGTTAGGATCTAAAATTTATCCTACTTATCTAGGACTTATTAATAACTTAATATTGGTATAAGACACATCTAGAAAAGAATCCTGTGATGTGTCAAATATTCAAATATTTTTTTCTGTGTGGAAAAAATATCTTAAAAGAAACTTAATTCTGAGATTCTGACTCCTGAGATTGTTGTAAATCAGTCCGTAGATTGGCTATTTCTTTAGTTAATTCTAACAAGTCTCTTTGTATATCTGATTGTACAAAACCTGAAGCAGGAGCAGAAGAAACAGTCGTGCTATCAGTATTTACTTGACTATTTTGTTGATTCAAAATTGTATCAACAAAATTTCGGGCTTCCTGCTCAGTCATCTCTCCTCTTTCAGCCCATTCTTCAGTTAGTTGATTAAAATCAGAATTTAATTTATTCAAATTTTCATCTCGCTTACCAGAGTCTTGCAAAGTCTCCATGAAAAAGGATGTGGCACCCAAGGTAACACGAAATCCTTTTTGTATTATTTGGGTCAGATGATCGGGATTCATAAGTGTAAGTTAATTCAATATCAAATGGTAATTTCTCTCTTATTACAGATGAGAAATAGACTGTATTGGTAATATAACGCGGATAGAAGCAAGTGAAAAGTTGTTTGAGAATATTTTTAGCTAGTCAAGTATATTTTCTAGCTAAAGTCTAGATTTTTTTAATCTGAATAACTGGCAACTTAAAAGCTGATTTATTTTTGAAGCGTAAGCATTCAGCTATTAGCGGTCAGCTCTCAGCTTTTTTATGAATGAAGCAAGTATCCATTTAAGTTCTACTGAATTTTAACTTCTTGGAAATCTCTCAATTGCTTTTTCCTCCCTTAAAGCTTAAAGGTAATAAAGCTGAATCCTGAATGCTTACTTTGAGGCAGACACAATTTGTAATTATTATCTACTTAATTACGATATTTTAATAATAATTTCTTCTACACCCAAATTTATCAATTTATTTTCAAGTTGGGAAACAACATTTTTTAAATTGATATATATCAATAAATATTCATTTTTTGTCAATCTATATATTAATGAAGCTTTCAGAGCAAATGATAATAAATCTTTATGGTATATCATCAAATTCAAACAGCTTTTGCAGAATTAATTTACCACTAAAATCAGGCAAATAATTTTGAGAAGATTTTTGAAAATATATTTTCTAGCTAAATCTAAATTATTTTAATTTGAATAACTGGAAACTTGAAAGGTAATTGATTTTTTAAGTGTAAGCATTCATTTAAGTTCTACTGCATTTTAACTTCTGGGAAATATCTCAATTGCTTTTTCCTTCCTTAAAGCTTAAAGGTAATAAAGCTGAACCCTGAATGCTTACTTTGAGGCAGACCCAATTTGTGATTATTATCTACTTGATTACGATGTTTTAATAATAATCTCTTCTACACCCAAATTTATTAACTTTTTTTCAACTTGGGAAACAACATTTTTTAAATTGATATATATCAATAAATATTCATTTTCTGTCAATCTATATATTAACGAAGATTTACAAGCAAATGATAATAGATCTTTTGGTATGTCATCAAATTCAAAGAACTTTTGCAGAATTAATTTCTCACCAAAACCAGGTAAATAATTTTGTAATTTCACCCATGAATTATGACCCATGTACTTGCTATTAAAAGTAGGTACAAAACTGTATATTCCTGGAAGTTGATTGACTGATTTTCTCACATCAGTATGTTTCAACATATAATTGTTTTCTGGTTTAGTTAAATCTGAGACCACAGCTTCAGCATTTCCTAAATAATTTTCTGGTATACCAACATTTCTATATCTTAGGTTACAAGGAAAAATAAATCGTTTAATGGGAATAACTGATAAAAATTCAAATAAAGCGTCGTTTGTGCTATAGGCAATTTCTTCGTTTGACAGATTTTTATTTTTCCACTTAATTAAATCTAACTTTTCTTTAGTTAAGATACATTCAAGAGAACTCCAATTATTCTTATTTTGAAAAAAACCGTTCAAGACAAAAACAATAAAAGATGTTGAACTTAAAAGTTTATCTTTCCATGATAATTTTTTAAAACTTGCAGCCATAAAATCATCTATTTTATGAAAATCTATTGTAAATAATGGTTCAGATTTAGCAACATATTCTGGGTCTTCGTATGCTTGGGAAAGATATTCTAATAATAGAAAATATGTGCCACCATCTACTATGAAATGATTAACAAACAGAGTGACACCATAATAATTTTGATTATGATTCAAAATCACATATACTAATGGAAGATCTTTATTAATAGCATCTGAAGAATTTTTGGGAATATTGAATTCATTTTTTACATAAGTTTTTGCATCTAATAAATTATCAAGATTTATTTCCTGTTCATCTAGATCAATTTCAATAAAACCAACACCAGATTTTTGTGGGTTACAGACAACTTTTAATGGAGAAAACAGTTTCTTTACCAATCTTCCTCCGAAAATTGGCACACTATCTACTATTTGTTGAATTGCTATTTTTAATCTATGAGAATCTATTTGATGTTGATACCAACTTATTACACCATAATAAGGCCAAACTCCCATTTGACTATCAAATTTTGAAAGTTGATACTCTTGATGCACATTGCTATTTGTGATTAATTCCATTTTTTGCCTCCCTAGGTTAACGTGATAATTAATCTTAGATAATATGCCATTGATTCTTCAATAGGTATCGTGATTTCCTATGGAAAAAAGAAAGAGGAAACAAATAACAAAAATTATTTTCAATTCGGAGTTTTATTCAAGCAAAAATGACTACTTGTACACCACTAACTATACCCATGGCTATTTCATTCTAAAATGTTTTAATAATAATCTCTTCTGCACCCAAATTTATTAACTTCTTTGTGAATGTAGTAATGATTAATCTTAGATAATATGCCATTGATTCTTGAATAGATATAGTGATTTACTATGAAGGTAGGAAAGCTGAAGAAGCGACAATAAGAATTGAACAGTAGTCCTTGTAAAAGATTGAGCCAGGTACGCTTAAAAAAGATGATCCTCCCTATTGTTAATAAGGCTCATTTAATAAAAATGAATAAACTCCATCAAGTGTACTATAAATATTTAGAAAGTCAATTAAAATTCAATCTATGGGTAATGTTGAAAATTTTAATTGCCATAATTCAAAACCATAGATTAATATTTTAGGAAACTCTGGTGAATCCAATACAAAATTTGAGAGTTGTCGTCGAGCTATGAACATTTTCTATGTTTACCTGAAATAAAATTTGAAACAAAGTTGTTTGAGAATATTTTTGAAAGCATATCTTCTAGCTAAATCTAAATTATTTTAATTTGAATAACTGGCAAGTTGAAATCTAATTTATTTTTGAGGCAGACCCAATTTATGATTATTATATACTTGATTATGATGTTTTAACAATAATCTCTTATACTGATTTACAAGTAGAGTTATGCCACAATAATCTTGATTATGATTCAAAATCACATACAGTAATGGACTATCTTTATTAATAGCATCTGAAGAATTTTTGGGAATCTTGAAATAATTTTTCACATAAGTTTTTGCATCTAATAAATTATCAATATTTATCTCCTGTTCATCTAGATCAATTTCAATAAAACCAACACCAGATTTTTGTGGGTTACATACAACTTTTAAGGTCGAAAACAGTTTCTTTACCAATCTTCCTGCCAAAATTGGTACACTATCTACTATTTGTTGAATTGCTATTTTTAATCTATGAGAATCTATTCGATGTTGATAGCAACTTATGACACCATAATAAGGCCAAACTCCCATTTGACTATCAAATTTTGAAAGTTGATATTCTTGATGCAAATTGCTATTTGTGATTAATTATATTGGTTTCATCTGAGTTTTTTATTAGTTGGTTTTCCATAGTTTACAGATAAAATTATGGTAATTAATGTAATCGGATATTGAATATTGAATTTATTGATATTGAAAAATATTTTTATAGATCCTTTCTACCTTAAATAAAGGAAATAAAGGAAAAAATTATGATTTGAGGAAAGTAGGAAGATGCTTTTAGGTTGCCTGTCTCAACGGTGGTCGATATATTTAACAAGAGCTATAATTATTAATTTTTTTACAAATTCATCCCATGGCTTAAAGCCTTAATATTTTTTTGACAAATACTCTCTTATATTATCTTCCTCAAAATTAAGTTTTTTTAGGAATTAGGAGTAAGGAAGCACAGAGGTGCGGAATAGGAAAATGTAGGGTTTGGTATTGAGACTTTCCTGTTATAGGAATCATATCAAATCTGGTAGCATTGGTTTAATTAGATAAAGAGTGTAGTCCGTGTAGTCAGTGTGGGTAGATGGGGAGATAAGCGAGCATATTTTGCGATAGCTGAAGATGACACATTTTTTTATACTTAGGACTTACGCAGAGACCATGTATGTAGTGTTAAAAACTATAACGCTACAGTTTTTGCACTCTATATATAGTACCCCTGCGTAAGTCCTGATACTGAATTAAGCGGATTTGATATCAGGAATGATTTTGATAGATATTTAAGAACAATTAAGAGCAATCAAAATCCTTTTATATTCGGAGGACTGACTCCTGATTTCTGACTCCTAATTACCACTAAAATCTTACAATTCAAATATAATTGCTATAGAATTTGATTTAACAGAAGAATCTCACACAATTTGCTTCATCCTCATCTACTTGAAAATTTTAGAGACTTTGCTTTTGAATAATTCTTTTTTTGTTCAGGATAAATAAACCAGCCAAAAGAAAAAAGTCTCATAGTAATGTGGTAATTCCCAATAGACCTCTCCGGAAAAGAGGGAGTAGGGAGTAGTAGGGGGAAATAATTGATGATTTATGTGCATGGGATTGATTTGATTTTTGATTATCACCAGATGTCTAATAGTTCATCAGCAAAGGGAGGATGTAAAATTCAACCTTGTACAACAACTAAGAAAAATATCTGGTATAGCCCTACGCGCTAGGGAATAGGGAATAGGGAATAGTATAGTTTCAAAGGGTTTGAGGATTTATAAATGTCAAATACCTTAATGCGTAACGCTATATTCGTAAACAAGTAAAAATAAATTAGTTTAGCTCCTAGCAATTAAAGAGATATACTAACTAATATCCTTTCATTTTAAGACCACCAAAATTTTAGCCTACTTGCTCTAAATATTGATTAATATCATCATAAACTCTAGTAAGTTCAGCTTCAGTAGTTATCCGAATCCGCTCATCTCGTAAAGTAATCAAAACTTTAGCCGCAAAAGGACTAGGCCAAATGTTAGGATTGCAGAATATTTCCAAAAAGACATCTCCTGTATACTGATATTCTGTAGATTTTTGTGGAGTTGGTTTGCCAGAACTACCAGCAGCATTTTTAGCTGCAACAGATTTTAATTGCTGCATTAACTGAGCTATAACACCTTGTAAATTTCTTGCAGCTTCAGCAGTAAAATCAAAAGATATAGAGCCTTCTACCAAATTCAAGGTTAGTTTAGAAGTAGACATAAGAAATCAAATACAAATAAATATATAAAAAGTCCTAGCAATATAGAACTATATCACACAACCTCAAGCTCAAGTTACTATTGCACGATGGCAGAAATAATTAACCAGTTACAACATCCTCAAAGTCCTACCAATCAATACCTTTAAATTTTCAATTTTGACTTCCGGGTTGTGGCACTATTGGAAATAGAAAATTAGGCAATTGTCATTTTTGAATAATTTAGCCTGAAAATGATAATATGGAAATTAAATTAATTTGGGTATTTCTTGACTTACCACAAAAAATTTTGCCCAAGAAATCAGGTTGCTAGCCTCCCTTTTAAAGCTATGCTTTACCCATAAGTCTTGAAACCCTTTTATGATAGGGAGATGGGGGATGGGGGGAGAAAGAGAGCCAAATTACGGAAAAGCCTCTAATTAAATCTAATTAAATAGGTTTTAAATACGTTGAGTCTCCCGAAATATCCATTTAATGGCAAATACATAACTTCTCTACTTTTGTCAAGTTTGATGTTAAGAAAGATGTGGGTAATGGATAGCTTTTAAAGGGGATAACCAAGAAAATTATGTATTTCAAGCCTCTTAATTCAGTAGGAGCTACTGTTAACGGACTACCTTCCGAGGAGACTAACTGATAACTGAAATGACCCTCAGTCGATTTACCCATAAATTAAGTATTTAATCAAAGTTAATTTCACTGCCCATCTTAGCAAAAGTTAGATCGGCAGGATTCATTCGTTCATATATCTCAAACGGTTGATGAATCCAAGGATTATCAGTCAAATAATCAACATAGTAATTAGGCTCAAATATTGAGCAAGATTTATACCATAAAACAGCCGTTTTTAATTCTTGAATTTCTTGAGTATAATTATCCTGTAGCCAAACAATAGATTTTTGAATACTAATTCCCGAATCCACCAGGTCATCAACTAACAAAACATGACTACCTAAAGTATCTGTAGTCATAGTCAAATTTTTCCCGATCTTAATATTACCTTGCTCCTGACCTTTAATACCACCATAGGAAGAAGTAGCGAGAATTGCCAAAGGTTTCCTAAAAATGCGAGAGAGAATATCTCCTACTCTGACTCCCCCCCTAGCTAAACAGACAATTTGATTAAACTCCCATTGAGATTGATAAATCTTTGCTGCTAGATATTCAATTGTTTGATGATACTCTGGCCAAGAGATGTAAATATCACTCATTTGTGAATATGAAAATAATGCTGACAACTTAAAAATAAGTTAATTTTACCTAAAATCACCATTTTTATCTCAAACCATAATTATCATATTCTCTGAAGCAATTTTTTCTTTTTCAATCATTTTAAAATCAAATAAATATCATAGAAGTCTGATCAACAAAGACCTCTATTACTTAAAAATTCGATCGAAAATTTTCACTCAGATAATTCCCATTTTCTATAAGTTGATAGATATAAAAATGCTGAACTTTTGGGGTTATTGAAAGGTAATCAGACCTGCAAATTATGATAAAATGGGTGTTCTTATATTACACTTTTTTTATTAGTCAACCAGAATAGCAAAGTTTTTAATCAGCCATCTTGAGCCATCCACGACGAATTGCATGAAGTAATCGATTAATTGCTGTTGTATCTTCTTCACTCAGATTATGGTATAAAAATAAATTTCTGAGTTGTTTTCTTTGCTCTTGAGTCAAGATACCAGATCGATATACTTGAAATACTAATTCTGTGATTATTACTTCCGGTAGAAAAGCTTGATGTAGATAATCCATAACAGTTAATTGTTATAACTCACTATATTTATTATTCCCTATCTAACAATCAATAACTGTGATGACCAGCTTGAGTCCAGATGATATTTCTCCTGTCAATTAGTGATTTCTGTCACATTAGTCAAAATAAAATTATTTGCTCAAAATATTAATAATTAGAAACTTTTAAGCATAAAAATTAAGCCCGATGATTGTTTCAAAATATACACTTGTGAACCACAAGTAACTCATGCAGAAATTACAGCACTTCCCGCTGCCCGTGATGTACACATTTAGCGGGCAAAATGCCTGCACCACAAAAGTTTTACTATTCACGCCTTGTACATTATTTGTCCGAAATATGCTGTAAATATTATCAAATTCGATAATTATGATGTTAATTATTTTAATTAGAGGCGTTGGTAAATCAAACTATGGATTAAGATATTTGGGCGAACCATAATCAAGAGATGAATTATCAATACCCCTTTCACTATTTGCTCCTGTTCCTACCTATGAATGAACTCATCCGTACAGACGTTGCATGCAACGCCCCTACCCCGGACATATTACCGAAGAATTAATAATTAATAATTAATAATTAAATAATTCTGGTTTAAAGCCTCCCCTTTTCAGAGGAAAACAAAGACAATATTCCTTATATTCAATTCCCGTGCGATTTTAACCAGAGGTAATTATCAATTATCAATTATCCATTATCCATTAATGAACTATTCCCTCTCTTGCTGGCCATTCCATTCCGTCTGCCTTACCCCGCAGGTCGCATCGCTATTCCCTATTCCCTACCCCAAATAGCACAGAAAATCATAGCTAAATTCACCAACACCTAATTAGAAATTGTAAAGTATAGGGAAATCTAAAATCTGTATTCAAGCTTTAATATTTAGTTAACAAACAGTCTCTTAATCAGCTCCGCTGCTTAACTAGCAAGATTCATTTTTATGCCAAAATATAATCTCTACTTGACATTATTTTTTAGTCTATATAGCCATCACCATTATACAACAATTTCCAATAATTAAAAAATATGAAATCTCAGCAAAGACCCTATATCATTCTGACAATAATTACCACCCTAACATTGAACTTAATAATATCTGGATGTCAAAAAAAACATCAGACAAAATTAGCAGAAAAAACACAAATAAAAACAGTATTACAACAAAATATGGGAGAAGAAGAAAATAAATTTCAAGAGCGAAGTTTAGCAATTCGTCAGAAACTAGCAGCCATAGATTTAGAAGAATTAGATACTTGGTGGAGAAAAAAAAACATAGGAGATCCTCATAAATATTTACTACCAGTAATCTTAGCTAGATTAAGTCTAGAAGGTGAACCAGCAGGACAACTTTATAATCAAGAAAAAACTTGGAAAATTTTGCTGCAACTAGATAAAGATAAACCAAGTCTTTATCACTTTCGTAGTTATTTAGATGTGCGGATTTTCTTTTTGTTTCGAGACAAAATGCCGTCAGAAATATTAACATCTTACAAAAATCAACTAGAGCTACCGAAAGTCCGACAGTGGATAAAAACTGGCACAGAAAATCATATGTTTATGCAACGTGCATCCGGTTTAGGATTGATGGATGGGAGTGGTTGGCCAGTCGGAGTTCCAGGGGTTCAAGCCACAGATGAGGCATGGTTACGAAGCGAACTGAATAAATTTTTAACTATTGGACAAGGAGAATTTCATTCCTCTAGTTATTATGGATATAGTATAGGCGGATTACTTAATCTCTATGATTTTGCTCGTGACCCAGAATTAAAAAAACTGGCCAAAGCTTTGCTAGATTGGTACGCAACTAATATGGCATTAAGACTAAGTTGGGGAACTGCTGGAGGTGCTGAAAGTCGAGGTTTCGATCGCAATACCTGGAATAGTGGGTTAAGTGCAGTAGCTTGGATGTGGTGGGGAGATGGAACTGAAGTTGCAGAAAAAATGAGAAATGGTCGTGCCAGACTAGCATTAGCACCAGCTCTGAGTACATATCGTCCCCCAGAACATTTGCGGGCGTTAGCTCGTAAGCAAGTGCCATTACCATTTAAACTACGGGCAAGTCATCCAATTTACTATAGCTACTCTCAAGGAAATGGCTTATGGGAGAACTTTTATATAACCCAGGATTATAGTTTAGGAACTTTATTAGAGCCTACTCGTAGTTATCAAGTTGAGGGTACAATTAGGGAACAGTATGCTACTTATAAGTTAGTAGTGCGCGATCCGAATAGCAAGAATAATGCAGTAGTCAGTTTAGCAGGTACTTATCATGGAGCGCAGGCAACTGGTCGTAGTCCTGGAGACCAATATGTTCAGGAAAAAGGGGCAGTTATTTTTCAGTTAATTCTCAACGATCGAGATTTGCAGGCGGGAGTACCTGGGCGATCGCATTTAGTCTTGCCAAAGCGTTATGGTGAACCAACGAAATATAAAGATTGGTATATTTGGCGGATTGAAAATATTTGGCTATGTGCTAGACCTTGGGGAGATGAGGTAAACTTGCAGATACCAGTCTCTGAGAAATATAAAGATTATCAAGCAATGGTTGCCAAGGGGAGAAAAACTGCTTGGGTGACTGATGTGGCAAGGGTCGCTGATGTTGGAGACTTTGAAAGTTTGAAACAGGCGCTGGATAAAACTAAAGTTGATGATAGTAAATGGAATAGTCAGGGGCGTTTGAATTATCTGAGTTTAACAGGCGATCGCATAGTGATGACTTATGAGCAAGATGGTGCTATTGGGGATGCTGTGATTAATGGAGAGACAAGAATTTTAGAAAATTGGCCTGTTTTAGAAAGTCCTTATGCCAAGCAAGAATTGTATAGTGGATTGTTAGAAGTTGATGACCCCAATTTAGGTAAGTGGCAATTACGAGGTAAGTTGACAGGTCCAGAATGGGAGTGAGTATTTGCTGAATTTTTATCCAGAGAAGAAAAAATAGACCAGTATTTTAGTACCTGATTAATAAATTCGGAATATGTTGTTATACTATCTGCCAAGACAGCACAAAGAGATAGAATTTAACAAAAAGTAACAGAGAGAAAATTACCTATGCCATTAAAGTCAACAACTAGACATATTCGTATTTTTGCAGGAATTGTGGAAAATAATGAACTTGTTCCTGATGATAAGGTATTAACTTTAGATATCGATCCCGACAATGAACTTAACTGGAATGATAGTGCTATGCAGCAGGTTTACCGAAAGTTTGACGAATTGGTAGAATCTTATAGTGGGTCAGATTTAACTGAATACAACCTCCGTTGTATAGGTTCTGATTTAGAACATTTTGTCCGATCCCTATTACAATCATGTCAAATTAGTTATAATCTTGGTAGTCGTGTCAATAACTATAGTCTAGGACTACCTAGAGTAGATGTTGATGCTGAAGCTAAATAGCAATGCCAAAAAAACTGAAATTGAATATCATAAGTCTATCCAATTAGGAAATAATCATTGACATCCTCTCCGGCATAAATAAAGGCGGGGAATTTACTACCGAACCCTATATCCTCGACTGACGTTGATTAGACTCATAGACTTCTGCTGGCTCTGTGCTAGTCTTAATATATGTCTCCACGTCCGTTTAGAGTCTGGTAAATACCCCCGGCGACAACCTAAAAAGCATATTTTTAGGTTTTGCTTTAAGGAGAGATTTCCTCATTTACTATGGGCTTTTCCAGGACTACTTACTTAAGAGACATTTGTATCGCTACTTTCATGTAACAAAGCCGTTAACTGTTTCAATCATCACATCTCTACCTTTTTATTCTGAGAATGTTGCAAAAATTGCTTCATAGAGACCTGACGATTGGCCATGAATTGATTCCAAGCACCGGGAAAAAACTGTTCTAGAGTTTCCACTAAAGCCCAAATTTCAAGATTAACCATTTTGTAATATAATCCATGAGAATGTTTCACTTGAGTCAGCAATTCATCTATCTCTATTGGAGGTAATGGCTGCTTATTATTAGTTTCTTGATTAGTAAAATTCCTGGAAGCGCTACAATCAGAAGATTTAGACATGAATAGACCTCTTGACATCCTCCCGACCTTGCGCATGGCGCGACAACGCAGGATTCCTAAACCTCGCTGCTTAGAGCTTTCTGCTGCCTTTTACAGAGGAGTTGGCCTTTTTATGTCGCGTTTGCGTTAGCATTCCGTAGGAAAGCGAAACATAGCATCTCTCTCCGAGGCAGAACCTTTTTCTGGTCTTACTGTCGATTCTAAAGACTTGCCAGCGTGGTCTTGGGGGTCTCCCCCATGAGCGACTGGCGCTGACACTGCTAGCCCAGCAGCCTTACTTAAGCTTAACACACTATTGGCAAAACCGCAAAATTGATTAGTTTTTATCCATCCCCCCCAATGCCCCCCCTTTTAAAGCTATCCCCCATCGGGAACTTCTGAAAACCTTGTAGGGAAGAGGGGAAAAGGGAGAAAGAGTATAGTAGCTAGGCAAAAATACTTAAGTTCTCAAACAAAAGTATTTTTTAATACACTTTTTCAGGAGAAAAAGTGTATTAAAAACCTATACATAACTTGTCTATTTTGTCAAGTAAAGATGTTTATAAAGCATAGCTTTTAAAGGGGAGATGGATATCGTGGGTCTTCAACCAACCTTGAGATAAGACTGGAAAAATATATGCTGGAACCAACACACTACAATTTATGACTTAGAGATATGACTCAGAGAATATTTATAGCTTTACTGACAAAATTTTTAGGAAATCTTAACTGTATTAATTGTATCAAATCTATTTATAATAAGGGTATAATAATTTAAGGTCAAAAACTACCAAATAGGAATTGGCTTTTTGAGATATTGGAATTATGCCGAGAACTAAGGCACAAAGACCTAATCCAATCAGCATAAATAATCAATAGAAATCTAACCAATCAAAAAAAAGGCCGAAAGCGGTGAGGCCCCCTGATGCAAAACACTATGCCAAAACACTACCTGTGGGCTATAGGTGAAGGGATCAAAACCTATCGGCCAGGAGAAATAATAGCAGATCGCTATCAAGTTGAGCATGGTAAGATATTACTAGATACTCAACCAGAAAAAATGCCCGAGATGCCCGAAGAAATTCCGGGTGGAATAGAACCTTATTTGAAATTATTTCCCTATAGACTTCATATTCCTCAAGTTTTTGGACTGATATCAGTACCAGAGAACAAAGGGACTAAAGAAATTTGGTTGTTAGAAGGAGGGCCAATAACTCCAGGGACAGCTAGCTTAATGCCAGAAATAGCTACAGCATGGAAAGATGCTACACCCATGCGACAGCTAAACTGGTTGTGGCAAATAGCCCAACTTTGGCAACCGTTAAATGTGCAAAAAGTAGGTTCTAGTTTACTAAATCCAGAAAATCTGCGGGTAGAAGGGCAATTAGTACGTTTAGTAGAACTACAGCCAGATGAAAAATCTGTGACATTGCAGCACTTAGGTCGATTATGGCAGAAATGGGCGAGTAATGCTAACCCAGCAGTAGCCAAATTTTTGAAACAACTGTCTCAGCAAATGATAGCAGGCAAAGTACAAAATGCCGATCTATTAATAACACAACTAGATAAAGCTTTAGAAGTATTGGGGCGATCGCAAGTTCGGAGCATTCACATTACCACCGCTACAGATACCGGACCAAACCGTTCTCACAATGAAGATGCTTGTTACCCACCTAGTAAAACTGTGATTAGCTATCCACCTAGTTATAAGACAGTAGCTATTGTTTGTGATGGCATTGGTGGTCAAGATGGGGGTGAAGAAGCCTCCCAGTTAGCAATCAAAGTTCTGTGCCAAGAACTGCAAAAGATTCCGGAAAATGGCGAGCCTCTAACTATAACTACAAAGTTAGAAGAATCTGCTTGTGCGGCTAATGATGCTATTTGCGATCGTAATGATCGCGAGGAACGCCACGATCGTCAACGAATGGGAACCACGCTAGTGATGGCACTTGCCCATCTGCACGAATTATACATCACTCATATAGGAGATAGCCGTGCTTACTGGATTACTCCTAGCAGATGCTATCAAGTTACTGTAGATGATGATGTCGCTAGTCGTCAAGTCAGATTAGGTTATTCTCTATATAAGGATGCCATAAAACAAGTCGCATCAGGTGCCCTAGTACAAGCTTTGGGTATTACTACCTCAATAGCTCTACATCCAACAGTACAACGTTTTCTGATAGATGAGGATAGTATTTTCTTGATTTGTTCCGATGGTTTAAGTGATAAAGATCGAGTAGAAGAATATTGGCAAACAGAAATATTGCCATTGCTAGAAGGAAAAATTGATCTAGCTACAGTTAGAGATAGATTAATAGAAATTGCTAATACCAAAAATGGGCATGATAATGTGACAGTAGCCTTAGTGTATTATCAAGTAACATCTAAAAGTCAGATGACAGAATTATCTCTCCCACCTATAGACGTTAAGTCTGCACACTTAGAAAAACCATTTGTTGAGTATAAATCTCAAACTTCCATGTTTGACTTAGAACATAAAAGTGGGTGGTTTTACCTGTTAGGAATTTTTATACTTCTGGGATTAGGGGGAATATTAGCATATTTTTTAAATCCTATAGCAACTGAATTAATTGAAATTACAGAACCAACAAACAATAATTCCGATAATCAGATGGATAAAAAGATAGAAAAACCTAGCTTATCAACAACTCCTACATTTTCTCCGACCTTATCCTTGGATGTAGGTTCATTCATATTGATTAGTGGTAGCGACTCTCCAACTGAAACATTAAACGAACCCATTGAATTACTAACTAGCACCAGAGATAATACTGTGAAAGGTATAGTTGCTAATGGTAGTATTCTCAAAGTAATCAGAAAAATGTATCTTTCTGAAGAAATTTGGTTAGAATTAGAGGTATGCTCAACTACAAAATCATCGAGTATCGATCCAGAATTTATATATTACTTACAACCAAAAGATATAGGTTGGATTCAACAAGTCAAAATAGATAGTAGTATGGATATAATCAATCTCTTTGATGTAAATCCAGAACAACTAGATGGGTGTTTCAATAATTAATAATTAATTATTACCTCTTCTTATAACAGATAGGATTGGCTAAAAGGAATTTTTTTTCTTCTCAGAGGTTGTTTGTAAAGAATTATGAAGTGTTGGTAGCCCTCGCAAATTGGTTATTCCAGACTGCAAAATCACCGGATAAATAAGCAAGTTTTTAAAGTTTAAAGGGCGATTGCTTTCCTTTACAAAATTTTACAAACAGTCTCTCAAGGGGAGATTGGATATGGCGGACTTCGGAGCGGCTCTGCATTCAGAGGGAGACCTTGGCATCCCATCCTAGGTCATGCTGCCTCTTGCCTCCTTTCCTGCGGAATGCTGCCTCTTTCAGAGGATCTGCCTCTTGTAGAGGAGCTGCCTCTTGCAGAGGAGCTTCGCTAACGCTAACGCTAACGCTTCTCATGTCGGCGACAGCCGAAACGCAAACGCAAACGACCGCTTTTTATCCTTGAAAATAGAGGCTTTATACCTGAATTTTTCGGTAATATATTAGTCAAATTCAACAAATAAATATTAATTTGTGCCAGATTTGTGAGCAATTTCCATATAACTTAAAAGCCAATTAGCCATAGTAGCACGACGAGCTTGAACGGGAGTAAACTCACCAATTTTATAACCTTTGAAACCCAATTTTTGTTTCAATAATTGTTTATTTTCTTTAGGAATAGACCGAGTTAACTTCACAGTGGGTGGACGAAATTCAATAAAATTCGGAGGTTCTGGATATTCCTCTCGCCACTCTGGTGCTACCCTGGAAATATCCCATTTACCAGTAGTATCATCATAGCGATAACCAAGATAATACCAAACTAATTGATTAACGGTATTATCATCAATCTTTTCATCAATAATTGCCTGAATAGTTTCTGTGTTTAGGGATGGTAGTTCAGACATAAAACCTGATTCCTTAAAACTTAATTTAGATGATTCTGTGTTGAGAGTATGTAGAGGCAGAGAGAGACTGCCTCTCATATAACTAAGACAGACATATTCCCATTAATAAACCGAGTTTTAACCACTGATTATTGGTCGATCATACAGGAATTTTCATTGATAAACCCGGTTTCTGGGTAAGTCCTGATAACTTAATTTTTCAGTTGTTAGTTATTAGTTAAGAGATACCTTCTTTTTTTGCCATTGATAACATTAAATCTAGGACTCGATTTGAATAACCCCACTCATTATCATACCAAGAAACAACTTTAAAGAAATTAGAATTAAGTTCAATTCCTGCACCTGCATCAAAAATACTAGAGTGAGGATCACTCGTAAAATCAGTAGAAACTACAGGATCTTCAGTATAACCAAGAATACCTTTCATTGGACCCTCAGCAGCAGTTTTCATTGCGGCACAAATATCCTTGTAGCTAGTTGACTTCTCCGTTTTGAAAGTCAGATCGACCACAGAAACATCTGGAGTAGGCACTCGGAATGCCATACCAGTTAGTTTTCCTTTTAAGTGTGGCAAAACTAGAGTCACTGCTTTTGCAGCACCAGTAGCAGCAGGAATAATATTTTGAGCTGCACCACGTCCACCCCGAAAATCTTTTTTACTCGGACCGTCTACAGTTGGTTGAGTAGCAGTCATAGCATGAACAGTTGTCATTAGACCTTCACTCAAACCAAAATTATCGTCAATAACTTTGGCAATAGGAGCTAAACAGTTAGTAGTACAGCTAGCATTAGAAACAATTGTATCTTGAGCAGGATCGAACAAATCGTGATTCACACCCATAAGCAAAGTTTTTACTTTGTCAGGATCTTTAGTAGGAGCTGAAATAATTACCCGCTTTGCACCTGCTGTCAAATGATTTGAAGCACCATCAAAAGTGGTAAATAATCCTGTAGATTCAACCACATAATCTGCACCTTTTTCTTTCCAGGGCAATTCAGCAGGGTTTCTAACTGACACGCAGGGAATCAACTTTCCGTTAATTGTTATGCCATCATCAGAGGCGGTTACTTCCCCTTGGAAACGTCCGTGAGTTGAATCATATTTCAATAAATAAGCTAGGTTTTGTGGTGGTACTAAGTCGTTAATTCCCACAAACTCGATTAAGTCCGGGTAGTTTAGTCCAGCACGAAATACTAGACGTCCAATACGGCCAAATCCATTGATGGCTACTTTTAAAGGCATGGATACAACTCCTATATAGCTAAAAGTTTCTATAAGTATTAGGACTTACCGATTAGAAATTATCACAAGGACAATTGGTCTAAATTATTCTTTTCCATATCTTAAGAATCTTTAGGCCAGATGACGGAGGCATTATGGGACACCTAGCAACTATATTTAGGTTATGGAGAAAATATTTCGGAATGAGGGAACGGGCAACAAACAGGCAAAATCTAACAGATATCTAGATATAGGTTTATGTTGGGTTGCGCTCTAACTTAACCCAACCTACAAATAATTTTGACAGAGAATATTTACTCCTGGTAAAACTGAAATCAGTGAAAACTACTCCGTAAATGTACAGTAATTTTAGTCTGATTGTTTATGGGAACCAACTATTTCTTTCATCTTGTCAGATATGCTTTTTGAAAATCCGTAATTTTTCTGAATTTTAATTATCTGAAACTATCTAATTATCATCAGTAATTCCCCTGATTTTTTGAGACTATTTTAGATGAATATACTGATAAAACATTATGCTTAAATATTTAATAAATATATAAAAAAAGTTGTCATTTACTCAAATAATAAGCCATACTATTAATGATTAAGCAATAGGAATTAAAGGATATAGAAATGAAAAAGATTACTATACCAACAGTTTTGGGTTTAGGAATAGAGGGTTTAGTTCCTGACAATGCAATTCTAATTAACTTGAAGCCTAGAAAAACTGTCAGTGATGGTAAGATAAACCAATTAGGGACAGGTTATATCCTTCAAGGTAATCAGCATGAAGATTTTGGTTTCCATAGCTTTTCTGTTCACTAGATCCCTCAAACCATTAGGAATCAGGAGTGAGTATTTTGGTTACTGTATTTGATACTTGTTAAAAAATTTCCCTAATATCTTCTTTTCTAACAGGGTAATATCTACAATTTAACTAAGTTTTTAATATCCTATCAATTGGTAAGCATATGGTAGCTATCTCACAGTGACCAAGTTATAAGCTATATTAAGTTTTCGTTCTATTTCTTCCTAATTTGTCAAAGTGTTCCTGCTTCTAATATCTTGAAGTTTTGTCTGAGAGTTTCGACTTAGTTAACAATTTATGTGTGTAAGCGATATAATACGGTAGTTCTCTTCACACATTTGTAATGAGGGTGAAATTTGTATCTTCTGCACTAATCGCTGCAAGTAACATTTCTGGCAGTCTATAGTATTAGACCTCTCTAAAAATCCTGCTAGCTACTATCCAAAGCCCAGTTAGGGTTGGAGAACCAAATGAATAGTAATGTCTATTGACAAAGACTTAAATGTAAGTATAGACTGAACAGATGCGGTTGGCTTGACCGTCAATGCCTGTGGATGAGTAACCGCCGACGGCCTCAGGAGAAGCATGAAGTAAACATTAAAATGTCACTTGTTATGGCGTTTTATATCGGTTTTATAAAGCAGATTCGATTCTAGTGCTGCTACGCGAAAGTCAAAAGTCAAAAGTCAAAATTATTGGTTAGTAAGGCTTTTAGGATTTTGTAACTGGAAGAAAATTTCTGATTTTCCTAGTTTCCCAATACAGCGGTCGGTACTGATAACTTAAATGACAACGCTTCTTTGTTGAGTAGACCACAGTAGGGACGTTTCAGAGAATGTCTCTACAATAGTTGTGGTTTTGACTTTGTGGTCTATCTACCTACAAAATTCTCTGAATAAGCTTTCAATATTTGTCTGAGTAAGTTTGCCTAGTTTATAGATTTTCGTACCAGATCCGATTACTATAGACCACATATTTTATGTTGAGAAAAACTTGATAGATATAGATTATAGTTGACTTATTTGTGGTCTAGATAAACTGGATTTGGTATCACTAATGTTTATGCCATTTTCTATGAAGTCCTTTTCCTCTAAATTTTGATAAGTTTTTGTTCTCGACTTAGGATAAAATGAACTTATCACAAACATTAATGAGTTAACAGACCTCACGTCGTGAGGTTTAGGAATACTGCACTGTCTTGTCAGAGCAGCGTCGGGAGAATGTCAACGGCTGAAATTATTAATTAACTTAAAAAAACAGACAGAGGAACTGAGATGAATTCCAATAAAAAGATTTATGCTTTGCTAGTAGGTATCGATCAATATGCGCCAGATTCAGAAGTACCTACATTAAAAGGTTGTGAGAATGATATTAAGGCTATAGAAGCATATCTTAAAGACCAAATAGCAGGAGAATGGGAATTATTTGAACCGAGAATTCTGACTAACGAACAAGCTACTCGTCAAGGAATCATTGATGGTTTTCAGGAGTACCTTTGCCAAGCAGGAACCAACGATATAGTCCTATTCTACTATTCAGGACATGGGGGGCAACAAAAGACCCCAGAAGAATTATTACATCTAGACCCAGATAACTTAAATGAAACTTTAGTTTGCTACGATAGTCGTAGTCCAGGAGGTTATGATTTAGCGGATAAAGAACTCAAGTATTTACTAGCTAAAGTAGCAGAAAAAGAGCCTCGTGTTATTGTGATTTTTGATTGCTGTCATGCAGGTGCAGGAACTCGAAGTATTGATCCAAGTGTTCTAGGTACACGTCTAGCTCCAGAAGATACGAGAGATCGCCCTTTATCTAGTTTTATTTTTGCTCAGGACGAAAAGTTTAAGAATTTGCTATTGACTTCATCAGAAGTTGATAAGAAAAAGACAGGGTTAGATTTGCCACGAGGAAAGCATATTCTCTTGGCAGCTTGTCGAGACTACCAATATTCAAAGGAATATAAAGGAGATGATGGCGAACCTAGAGGCGTTTTTTCTTACTCTCTCCTGCAAAGTTTACAACAAACTAATGGTCGTTTATCTTACTCTGATTTAGCAAGAAATGTAGCAGCTTTGGTTAAGGGGAAAGTTCAAGATCAAGATCCTCAACTTGAGGCAACTAACCCAGAAGACTTAAAAGAATCGTTTTTAGGGGATGCAATTCCGGAACGTCCTTTTTACTTTACTTTAACCTACAACACAAAGCCTAAAGAGAAGAGTTGGGAGATTGATGGTGGAGCATTACAGGGCATTCCTAAAACATCTAAGTCTGCTAAGGAAACTACTTTATTAGCTATATTTCCTGTAGGAAGCACTCCTGACGATCTAAAGGAAATATCAAAAGCTGTTGGAGAGGCTAAAGTTACTAAAGTCTTGACCGCAAAAAGCAAGGTAGAAATTACTCCAACTCAAGGAAATTTGGATGAAAATCAAAGTTATTGGGCAGTTATTACCAGTTTGCCTATAGAAAAATTAAAGGTTTACATTGAAGGGAATTTGACAGAAGAAGAGGGTATCAATTTAGTAAAGCAAGCTCTAGAAGAAATTAATTCCGGTCAAAAATCTCTATATGTTGAACAGGTTGAAGATTCTACAGAAGCTAATTGTACTCTGCTAGTGGATAAAGGACAATACTTGATTACTCAAGGTAAAACTCCTGTGGTTGCTCCCATTCCTAAAAAACCAGGTTATAGTAAAAATGCTGCCACAGAAGCAATTGAAGCTTTGGAAGCGATCGCTCGTTGGACTAATATTCTTAACTTAAAAAGTGCTAAGAGTAGTATTAAACCTACTGATGTGGAGATGGAAATTATTAAGTATGGATATGAGGATGAGGAAGGGGAGATTACAGTCGCCTCAGATTCAGACAAATCTTTGTCAACGGGTTCTGAATATTATCTAGAGTATAAGTATGAAAATGGAGAATGGAAACGTCCTGTTATCAAACTTAAGCTCACAAATCATAGCAACCAAAAATTATATTGTGCTGTTCTGTTACTTTCAAGTGATTATTCGATAGAACCGCGTATACATTTCTATCCATATCCCGAAAACCCCGAGGAGTATGAATCGAGTACAATAGCAGTTTCAGGAGCGAATTCAGGCGAGAGCAATAGTTTTGAAAGTTTTGTGTTTGTGGCGATTCAAGAAGATTTTCTCGAAAATGGTATAACTGAGATCAAAGATGTCTTAAAACTGATTGTGAGTAAGACAGACTTTAATGCCGATCTACTACAGCAAGAGGGGTTAGAACCTCCTCAACCTACGAGAGCACTGCCAGAAGGAACTCTTGAGAGTTTAATGCAGCAAGTTTCTACCCGTGGTGCAGCTAAGTCTCGGAAAAAAATTGATGATTGGATTACTAAAGAAGTAACAGTTACCGTTGTTAAACCTAGAGATGCGGAACAACTACAATCGGATCGCAACGCCAAACTAATGAATGGTTTAGTTGAAGTCCAATTCCATCCAAGTTTGCAAGCAAAAGTAACTCTCACTACTGTTTCCCAAACCACACGATCTGTGGGTAATGTGGCAACACCACCCCTACTTAGAGAAGAACCAGGAGCAATTGAATCGTTTCAATTTACCACCAGTCGTAATAGTGATCCAGGATTAGCTGCTGTGGAATTATTTAATGTTAATGATGTTAACTTGGTTACTAAAGATGCACCTTTAAAGCTACTGGTTGACCAATCTTTAGAAGAGGATGAGTACATTTTACCTATTAGTCACGATGGTGAATTTTTCTTACCTCTTGGTAACGGTGCAAAGAAGGGAGAGCAAACAGAAATTACCTTGGAACGTTTACCTAAACCAACTACAAGTAGTCGTAGTTTAGATGGTTCAATTAAAATTTTCTTCAAAAAACTCAAGAGTCAAAAATTAGGAACTTCCTATGAATATCCGATTTTAGCATCAGCGGAGGTGAAGCAAGAAAATAATCGGGAAAAGGTAATTTATGAGAAAAATATAGAAGAAGTCAAAAAACAAGTTGACTCTGCTCAGAAAATAATTCTCTACATTCATGGTATTATTGGCGATACCGAAACTATGGTTGGTAGCGTTCAAAGGGCAAAAGTAGAAATCAATGGCGAACAACGTCCTCTACGGGAGCTTTATGACTTGGTTTTAACTTTCGACTACGAAAATCTCCAGACAACTATTGAAGAAAATGCGCGGTTGCTCAAAAAACGATTAGAAACTGTAGGTTTAGGAGCAAATCATGGCAAAGAATTACATATTGTTGCTCACTCCATGGGAGGATTAGTCTCTCGCTGGTTTATCGAACAAGAAGGAGGAAATGAAGTTGTTCAACATTTAGTGATGTTGGGTACTCCTAATGGAGGTTCTCCTTGGCCACAAGTTCAGGAACTAGCATTTGTGATGTTAAATTTTGGTTTGAATAAAATTCCTACAATGGCATGGCCTGCAAAAGTTGTAGCGGATATGGGCGCTAAATCTTTACAGTTTATAGAAGCAAATGATAATTCTCTAGATCAAATGCAACCTGATTCAGAGTTTATCACGAAACTTGCTGAAAATCCAGACCCTCACGTTCGCTATAGTATTATTTCTGGAGACCGATCGATGCCAACATCGAAAAAACAATCTAGTTTCCTAGAAAAATTCAAGGCAAAACTTTTTGATAATGCAGTTACCAACGCATTTCTTGATGGTTTGGTTTTTGGGGCAGAACCTAATGATATTGCGGTGCATCTAGCAAATATTAAAAAAGTAAGTAGCGATCGCTCGCCTCAACCAAGGATATTACCGGATGTTGCTTGCGATCATTTGACCTACTTTACTTCAGAAGCAGGGTTAAAAGCATTGGTAGATGCTTTAAGTAGTTAATAATTAATAATTCAGTAGTCCAGTAGTGTCGCGTCAAGCTTGAAAATGTGGTTTAAGATACCTAACCCCCCAACCCCCTTCCCTGCAAGGGAAGGGGGGAACTCACCCCTCTCCTGCGAGGAGAGGGGTTGGGGGAGAGGTCTTCTAGGTTGCTCGCTGCTAACCCACAATTTTAGTCTTGACACACCAGTAGACACACCAGTAGTGGACTGACACATCTAAAATGGTGCGTTACGACGGATTGCTGAATCCCTTTCATAGTCTGAATTTAAGCCGTCTAACGCACCCTACAATTTTGCACTAAATTAGCTGTGTCGGTCCAGTAGTGGAGTGTTTCATCTTAAATGTTGCTTTAGGAAAATGCTGTAATCTATCTATAGCAAGAATTTAGCTCGAAAAGCTAATGCACCATTTAAGGTGTGTCAGTCTACTACTAGACTCAACCCAACCTACGCCCTAACTTTGTCGGTGCGTTATATCAAATCCGTTGGCTTCGGAGTAATATAATTCCGTCAATCATTATACAATGCGTAAGGGCGAATGGCCATTCGCCCCTACAATATAGACTCGGATCTTTAATACTGAATAACACCGATGCTACCGGATTTGATATTACGCTTCTCTAACGCACCCTACTGGACTTTCCTACTTGTGAAAAAAGTAACTTACAGTCAATAAGTTCGATGAAAAAAATTCTAATTTTAAGCTCAAATCCGAGGAATGACCTCAATTTGAATAGAGAAATCAAAGACTTGCAGAACGTGATTAAACGCGCCAAAAACAGGTCGGAATTCGAGATAGATATTCAGCTAGAGGTACAGCTAGACGAATTGCAAGAATTATTACTAGAAAGCGAACCACAAATTGTTCATTTTTGCGGACATGGAACTGGAGAAGAAGGTTTGCTGCTACAAAATCAAGCTGGCTATGAGCGGATAGTGAGTACAGAAGCTCTATCTAATCTGTTTAAGCTTTTTGAACAGGAGATTGAGTGTGTTGTGTTCAATGCTTGTTATAGCGAAGTTCAAGCTAATGCGATCGTTGAACATATTAATTATGTGGTTGGTATGAATCAAGAGATTCGGGATGATGCAGCAATTTATTTTGCTACCGGGTTTTATCGTGCATTAGGATCGGGTAAATCAATTGAAAAAGCTTACGAGTTTGGTTGCAATGCCATTGAAATTCAGCTTACTAATTCTCAAACTTCTCGTTCCCGTAAAGCGTCAAAACCTCGTAAGCTTGCCTCTAAGCAAGTTGTGACTCCAGAACATCGAATACCAGTTATCAAGACAAAGTCACTGTTGACTCCTATACGGGAAGAAGTTATATCTGCTCCTCAAAATGATGCTCCTGAGTCTTTCCCTGAATCTGAACTTCCCGGGGAACTGATTGAAGCATTAGAAGCAGAAAAGCATTACAAAGGTTATCGAGAACAAGCGAGGGAGAGTTGGGATGAGTTTGGTCAAACTTCGGTGGTTCGTTCAGATTTAACCCAGCAGGAATATCGTCAACGCAAAACCTTATTAAACAAAGTCAAGGACTTCTGGATTAAGGGGTTTCTTCAGCCTTCTCTCTATGGGAATACTGCCATTAATCTTGACTGGAAAACTGATGGCGATGCTGTGCTGCGTCCTTTTTCCGGGATTGACGCTGTGGAGTTAGATGAATCCTTTGAAGAATTACAAACCACAGATATCTTGCAGGAAACGGGGCTGGGTAAAACCCTGTTAATTTTAGGCCATCCAGGTTCAGGAAAAACCATTACCCTGTTGCAATTGGCGGAAAAGCTGGTCAAACAAACTGAGCAGGATTTAACCAAACCCATTCCGGTGATGTTTAATTTATCTTCTTGGGGGGAAAAGCAGCAACCCCTGGAAGAATGGTTACGGGAAGAACTGAAGGATAAATACCAAGTTCCCAAGACTATGTTGATGGAACATTTTGCAAAAAAGGAAATGAATTAATCGAGTTTTAGCTATCAAAAAAAAGGGTTGAGATTATGCCAAAAATTACCAGGCGTAGGTTGGGTTGAGGAACGAAACCCAACATTAGACATCTCCAATAATAAAAAATAAAATCAATTATCCCACAGAAATTATTAATTCTTTCCCCCTACTCCCTATTCCCTACTCCCTACTCCCTACTCCCTCTTTTCTGAAGATGTCTATTAGTAAGCTACAGTAGTAAGCTTTTGTTGGGTTTCACTCCGTACCGCTACGCGGAAGCAAGCTACAACCCAACCTACATTTTTAGGCGTGTCAGTCTAGTATCCAAAAAAAAAGGGTTTGCTATTATGCCAAAAATTACCAGAAGTCTAGCCATAATCATCGGCATCGATCGCTATAGTCATATTCCTAAACTGAAGAATGCTGTCTTTGATGCTAATTCTGTAGCTAATGTTCTTCAGGAAAAACACAATTATCAAGTTTTAAGATTATTTGATGAAGGAGCAACTAAGGAAAAATTTAGTCAACTTCTAGAAAACCTTCAAAACAAGAAGATTGAATTAGAAGGAAAATTAACTCAAATTGAAAAAAGCGATCGCCTCTTATTCTATTTTGCAGGTCACGGGTTTGATCAAGAATCAGAAGATAGCGAAGAGGGTAAACCTGCAGGTTATTTTATGCCTCAAGATGCAGATGCTAATGACAATAAAACTTGGTTGTCTATGAAAGAAGTATACGAAACCTTGACCAACTTGGACTGTCATCATTTGTTAATGATTCTAGACTGCTGTTTTGCTGGTAGAATTTCTTGGGTTAGCAAGGGTAGAAATGCAGCACGTCCCCGCAAACTTTATAAACAAAATTATGACCGCTTTATCAAACATAGCACTCAGCAAATTATTACTTCAGCAGGCTATGATGAGAAAGCATTAGATTCATTTCGTTTTGGTAACAGGGGCGATAAGAATGGACATTCACCCTTTGCCTATTTTCTTTTAAAAATACTTAAAGGCAATTCCAATGGAGAGCAGGACAAATTTCTGGAAGCAATTATTGATGATAAAGTAATTACAACCCATGAACTTTTTACCTATTTGCAAAACGAATTACGGAAAGTGGCAGAAGGACAAACTCCTGTGCTTTTTCAACCTCAAAAATATGACCCAAAGATCAATGAATATGTGTTTTTAAAGGGCGAATATATTTTTCCTCTATCTAATTTTAAACCGGAAAAACTAGAAGAATTTCAACTAGATGAAAGTACCAATCCCTACAAAGGTTTAGCTTCATTTGAAGCTAAGGATAGTCAGCTATTTTATGGTAGAAAAAAGCTGATTGAAGATCCTAAAGAAGGTCTGATAGCAAATGTAAAAAACAATCAACTTACAGTAGTTTTGGGTCTTTCTGGTTCCGGTAAATCTAGCTTAGTAAAAGCTGGTTTAATACCTGCTATTAAACAAGAAGCAGAAACATGGTACATCCTGGAAACAATGAGACCAGGAGAACTACCTTTTACTGCTCTAGCAACGGCGCTCTTGCCAATTACAACAGGTTTAGAGCTTGATTCATTAATTGATAAGTTATATCAAGATGTTCAATTTTTAACTGAAATTATTCATCAATGGAGTCAAAATCATCCGAATAGTAAGTTATTATTGACTATGGATCAGAGTGAAGAAATTATTACTTTATCCAAGAATGACGAAGACAGAGAAAATTTTTTACGTTTGTTAGCAGAAGCTTTAGCAGCACCAGAAATAGCTGAAATTTTGCGAATTGTTATGACATTGCGTTCTGACTTTGAACCTCAACTTAGAGATTTGAATGAACACAAATATAAAGAGATAAATTGGCAACAGGTTTGGCAAGAGATTTGGCAAAAAGGAAGGTTTATAGTAACTCCGATGAATAGGGAAGAGTTACAACAAATAATAGAAGAACCTGCTGCACAACGAACATTATTTTTTGAGTCTTCTAAATTGGTCAATGCTTTGATTGACGAAGTAATTTCAATGCCTGGTGCTTTACCTCTACTTTCTTTTACCTTAAGCGAGCTTTATTTAAGATATCTGAATGCAGAAGAAAATAAAGAAAAGAGCGATCGTACTATCAGTGAGGCAGATTATCAAAAAGTAGGTGGGGTAACACGCTCTCTAACTAATCGTGCTGACAAGACTTATAACAAGTTAAAAGAAGAAAAAAAAGTTGATGAGTCAACCATTCGTGATGTGATGCTGCGAATGGTAGCTATTCGTAGTGGTGAACTAGCTCGCCGAAGAGTGCTAACTTCTGAATTGGTATATCCAGAACCAAAAAATCAGCAAGCGAAGCAGGTTATTGCTCGCTTTATAGAAGCACGTTTGCTTGTCAAAGGTAGGGATACAGAAGGTCAAGAATATGTGGAACCAGTCCATGATGCTTTGGTAAGAGGATGGAAACAAATTAAAGACTGGTTAGATGAAAAACAGGAAGCAGTTGAAACAGTAAGTTCATGGAATCCTATCAATAAATTTTTCAATCGCAGAAAAGAGCATCCTGAAGCAGAAAAAATATTAAAAGTTAATCTGCCGTTGCAGCGAGAGGTGAATACTTCTGCCAATAATTGGAGTCACCATGCAAAGGCACTCGGTTTCCTCTGGAATGCCGATCCACGGCTAGATTTGCTCAAACAGGTACTCAATTCTCAAGACAACTGGTTTAACAAGGTAGAAACTGAGTTTGTACGGCGTAGTATCTGGCGCAAAACCTTTAATACTCGGCGCAATTGGAGTATTGCTATTGCGGTTATGGTTGGATTAAGTAGTTTGACGATTTCATCTTTGATTAGTCTACGAAATACAAAGCTAGAACAAGTTAATAATTTAATCAGTTCTGCAGAAATTAAGTGGGAATCACATCAAGAGTTAGAAGCGTTGCTAGATTTATTAAGAGCAGGAAAGTTATTTGACGACTTGCTTTTGAAATTTCAGCCAGATCAAAAATTAAAAGAAAAAATAAAAGACGACTTCCTAAAAGTAGTTTATGGAGTCAAACAACTTAACCAACTACAACATGAGGGTGAAGTTATAAACGTAAATTTTACTCCCAATGACAAGATGATTGTTACGAATGATCGAAGTAGTCAGCAAATAGCTGTTTGGCATTCAAATGGAAGACTAAAGAAAAAGTATAGTTATGATCAAATTAAAGCTATATTAGAGAAATCAGATAGCGATCTGTACCAAACACTAGAACAAAAGTATTTGTTGCCCGTATTAAATTTTAACCTTGAGGACAAGATACAAGTTGATAACTCTGACAGTAAGAGACAAGCTTTTAGTCCTGATGGCAAGATGCGAGTAACCGGAGACAATAAAGGAAATGTCTCTATCTACAACAGCAATGGCAGTTTGCGCAAAACCTTTCAAGCAGATGAAACAGAGATAACGACAGTTAGATTGAGTCCCGATAGCCAGACTATCGCTACAGGAAGTTGGAGCGGCAACCTTAAACTCTGGAAACTAGATGGTACATTGTACAAAACCTTAAAAGATAATAACAAAAAAGCCCATGAAAAATCAGTTAATGCTTTAGATTTCAGCAGTGATGGAGAGATAATTGCTTCAGTAAGTGATGACAAAACAGTTAAACTCTGGAAAAACGGCACTTTACGGAAAACTTTTCGCGGACACCAGAGTATAGTCTGGGATGTGAGTATCAGTCCTGACAACCAGATGATTGCTTCAGCGAGTAATGACGAAACTGTGAATGTCTGGAACCCAAACAACGATAAGCCAGTGAAAACCTTTAAAGGACATAATAATGCAGTTCGTGCAGTGGCATTTAGTAACGATGGCAGTATCCTAGCCTCAGCTAGTGAAGATGGCACTGTCAAACTCTTGCAGCTTAGAGATACAGACTCTTTAAGAATCTTAAAACACAGTTTCGATCAACTTTATGGAGTAAATTTTAATCATGATGGCAATACAATTCTCACGGCAAGAGGATATGGTGATGTAACATTTTGGAATAAGGATGGTACATTCCTAAAAACTGAGCCATGGCACTCTCGACGGATTAATACCTTCAAGTTTATTCCTGATAGTAAGCTGATTGTATCAGCTGCTAGGGATGGAAGTGTGAGAATTTCCAGAGCAGACGGTAATGAAATCGAACCCATAAAACCACCCCCCCCAGGTGAACTTAAACAGAATTATGTTCTGGCAGTAAGCTTTAGCCCTGACAGCCAAATTTTCGTTACTGGGGATAATAAAGGAAAAATCAAAATTTGGAAGCAAGACGGTAGCTCGCTAGAAACTAGCGAAAAACATCAGAAATCGGTTCAGGGACTAAGTTTTAGTCCAGATGGTGAGGTTTTTGCTTCAGGGAGTCTTGATGGAACAGTAAAACTTTGGAACATAAACGGGTCTCTAGAGCGAACTCTTCTAGATAATGATAATGATAGTAAATTACGGGTGTTTGGAGTAGCTTTCAGTCCCGATAAAGAGCCAGACAAGCAAATAATTGCTGTTAGAATTAACAAAAATCAAGTCAAATTATTAGATAGAGATGGTAAAGAACAGGCAGTTCTAAAAGGCCATAAGAGGTATATTAGTGCTGTAGCTTTTAGTCCTAATGGTCAGCAAATTGCTACAGCAAGTCACGATCAAACTGTTAAACTATGGGGCAGAAATGGTAAAGAACAGAAAACTTTTTATGGTCATAATGACCGCGTTATCGGATTAGCTTTTAGCCCTGATGGTAATAGAATTGCTTCAGCTAGCGATGATAAAACAGTTCTCCTTTGGGATGTGAATATTAAGCAAGAGTTACCAGAGTTAAGGGAATATACCTGCCAGTGGATGCAGAACTATCTCAAGAATAACAGAAACCTTGAGAAGAGCGATCGCCAGCTATGCAATAGCCAAAATAATTTAAAGACCTTCTATATAAAATTCCTACAAAAGTTAAGGAAATACACCGACAAATAGATGCAGCACTATCTCCAGAATAACAAAAATCTTGAGGAGAGCGATCGCCAGCTATGCAATAGCATTAAGTCAAAAGTTAAAAGTAATCTCTGATATCAAATCCTGATAATTGTCATTACGACTAGAACGAAATGGAAAGAAGCAATCTTATGAGTACAGAAAGTTGTATTTATTTATTGTAGCATAAGCGATCGCTTTTCTGCCAGAAAACAGGAGGGATAGAACGACCTTCCCCAATATGTTAAAATAAAATCAAAACCTCAATTACCAGGAGACAAACAATGGTAGCACTTCCCAAACCAGATCAAATGACCCCCCAAGAATACCTTGATTGGGAGGAGAAACAACCGATTAAATATGAATATATGAACGGTCAGATTTTTGCCATGACTGGGGGAACTATTCCTCATAACGACATTAGTCTTAATTTGGCGACGGCTTTAAAAAATCATCTGCGGGGTAAAGGGTGTAAAGTATCAATGGCAGATGCCAAACTGGGAGTATCCGAAGAAGGGCCTTTTTATTATCCCGATGTGATGGTAACTTGCGATGAAAGAGACCGACGTGCTACTAAAGTTATTTATCATCCTTGCTTAGTCGTAGAGGTTTTATCTCCAGGAACCGAAGCTTTTAACAGGGGCAAAAAGTTTAAAAATTATCGCAACATTTCTACTTTAAAAGAATACGTTTTAATTGACGCGCGAGAGATGGCGGTGGAGTGTTTTCGACTTAACGAAAATGGTGTTTGGGAACTTTATAATTATGGGGAAGGCGAGGAAGTAACTTTAACTTCTGTAGATTTGAGCTTTCCCATTGAGATGCTTTATGAGGATGTGGTTTTGGAGGAAGTAGAGGAAGAGAAGTAGAGGAAGAATAGAGAGGTGAGGTTTTATCTTTTTGCTAGAAAACAAGAGCGACACCTGACGATATGAGAAAAAAGCGATCGCCCTTCTATACACATCTCCAGAAAAGAGGGAGCAGGGAACAGGGAACAGGGAGGAGTAATTGATAATTTATAGATAATAATTGATTTGATTTTTAATTATCGGAAATATCTAATAAAAATAGTGAGTAGGGGGGGTGCATGCAACCTCCCTACAAAATTCAGATATATCAATCTAACTTTTAGGTGTTTGTGGCGTCTTTCTAAGCGCCTCATCAATATTAGAATCAGCAGTTTCTGTAGTAGAATCAGCTTGATTTTCTGATGCACCATTAGCTACAGTATACCCATTATGATAGTCTCTGATACGATCTTCAAGAGATTCAAAGCCATTAGAATGATAATCGCCATTATCATCTGAAAAACTATCCCGATCTGACTGCTCAGGTTTTTCGCCTTTCAAAAATCGAGATTCAAAATTTTTAACCGCGATATATAGGTTAGGAGTAATCAACAAACTCAACAAAGTACCAAATAACATTCCGCCAAATATTGCGGTACCGAGAGACCAACGACTGCTCGAACCTGCTCCAGTAGCAATAACCAGTGGCATAAAACCAATTAAACTAGAAATTGCTGTCATCTGAATAGGTCGAAAACGCTGTTCTGCTGCTGTAATTGCTGCTTTTGTAATGCTCAATCCTTTATCCCGTAACTGGTTAGCAAATTCTACAATCAAAATTGAGTTTTTAGAAGCTAAACCAATTAACATCACCAATGCAACCTGAGCATACACGTCATTAGTCACAACTGGCCAAACACTACCCGCCATCAGTATATTTGCTCGGAACCAAATTGCAACTAATGCTCCTAAGACTGCCAGTGGCACTGAGAGCATAATAATCATGGGATCGATATAGCTTTCGTATTGTGCTGCTAGTACCAAAAATACCATCACAAAACCTAAGCCAAAAATAACCGGTGCTGCACCACCAGAGGATTTTTCCTCCAACGCGCTACCCTGCCAAGCGTAACCAAAACCAGGGTCTAACAATTGTGCTGAAGCTTCCTCCATAGAAGCGATCGCTTGCCCAGAACTATAGCCAGGAGCAGGACCACCTTGAATTTTCATGGAACGGAAAATATTGTAGTGGGTAATAATTTCGGGTCCGACAAAATCTTCTATTTTCACTAAACTACCAAGAGAAATCATTTCTCCATCAAGAGAGCGGACATATAATTGATCTATATCTTCTGGTTTCGCTCGAAATTTTGGCTCTGCTTGAGCATAAACTCGATATTGGCGTTGCCCTAATACAAAGTCATTGACATAAGATGAACCCAAATAAGTTTGCAGGGTGGCAAATATATCATTTACATTAACATTTAATGCCTTGGCACGATCGCGTAAAACTTCAATTTTTTTCTGAGGTTTATTCGCACTAAATTGACTGTAAACACCTTGTAGACTTGGATATTCTGGGGAATTAGCTGCTCCAATTAACCGATTACCATTTTCGAGTAATGCTTGTAGAGGTAAACCTCCGCTACGATCTTGCAATTGAAATTCAAAGCCTCCCGTGCTACCTAATCCTGGTACTGGTGGGGCGTTGACAGCAAAGGCGTTCACTTCTTTTATTCCTTGCAATGCTCCATTTAACCTTCTGGTTATCCCGTAAACAGACTGTTGTGCTAGGGTTCGTTCTTCCCAAGGCTTAAGTAAGACGAAAAATATACCCTGACTGGGGTTTAGACCATCAAAACCAAATCCCGCAGCACCAAAAGCAGATTCAACTTCATCAAATTTTTCAATTTCCTCTTGAATTTTGTCTGCTGCATTAGCTGTATAATTTAAGGAAACTCCATCGGGAGCTTGGAAAATTACAATAAAATAACCTTGGTCTTCTTCGGGAACAAACCCACTGGGAACTACACCGTACATCCAACCTGTTGCGACTAGACCTGCGATAAAAATCGCCATGACAATAACATTGATGCGGGTAAGAAAACTGACTAATTTGCCGTACTTGTCTTGTAGCCAACCAAAACCCTGATTAAACTTATCAAATATCCAGCCTAACGGACCTGTTGCTTCCTGTTTTTGCCGCAGTAATAGTCCTGCCATACTAGGGGAGAAAGTTAAGGCGTTAAAAGTTGAACAGGCAACAGCAAAAGCAATAGTCAGAGCGAACTGTTTGTAAATTACTCCAGTTGTTCCAGGGAAGAAAGAAACAGGGATAAACACCGCCATTAATACTAAAGAAGTAGCGAGCGTTGCTCCCGTGAGTTCTTCCATCGAATCTAATGCTGCTTGCCGTGCTTTCATTCCCTGTTCAATTTTACTGGAAACTGCCTCCACAATCACAATTGCGTCATCTACAACTAGACCTGATGCTAAGGTACAAGCAAATAATGTTAGGGTGTTAATTTCAAAATTCAACATTTTCAAACCTGCCATTGCCCCAATTAGAGCTACAGGAATAGCGATCGCTGGAATCAGAGTAGCTCGCCAATCTTGCAAGAAAATGAAGATAATCAAAACAACTAAACCTACTGCTTGGAGCAGGGTAATTACCACTTCTTGCAGAGATACTTCCACAAATAATGTTGTATCGTAGGCAATATCATATTTTAATCCTGGTGGAAAACTCTCGCTGAGTGCTGCCATTGTGGCTTTGACTTGTTTAGCTGTTGCTAGAGCGTTACTGCCTGGTAATTGATAGATTGCTAAACCTGTGGTTGGGTCGCCATTATATGTAGCATCAAGATCGTAATTTTCTGCTCCAAGTTCGGCTCTACCTACATCTCTTACTTTAACTAAAGTACCATTTTCACCTACTTTGAGTACCAAATCTTCAAATTCTTCGGCATTTCTCATCCTCCCAATAGCTTGTAGAGGAATTTCATAAACTAAATCTGGTGGTGCTGGGTTTTGACCAATTTTTCCTGCTCCTACTTGAATATTTTGTTCTCGCAACGCATTAACTACATCCTGAGCAGTTAATTCGCGAGCTGCCATTTTCTGGGGATTAAGCCAAATACGCATAGCATATTTCCGTTCCCCTAAAATTGTAGCTTGACCGACCCCAGGAATACGTTTGATTTCATCTAAAACGTTTAGGTCGATGTAGTTACTCATAAAATTAGTGTTGTAGTAAAAGTTGCCATTTTCATCTTTTTCTGAGTAAGTGGCAATTACTAACAAAATATTAGGGGATGCAGCTTCTACTTTGACACCAGTTTGTCTGATAGAGTCTGGTAGGGAGGGTTCTGCTTGAGATACTCGGTTTTGAACGTTAACCTGAGCAGTGTTGCGGTCTACATCATTAGGGAATACAACATTAATACTCGTCTGACCGCTATTAGTGGTATTGGAGTACATATATTTCATGTCTTCAACACCGTTAATTTCTCGCTCTAAAATTGTAGTTACAGTATTTTCTGTAGTTTGAGCGTCAGCTCCAATATAGGTTGAACTTACTTGAATCTCGGTATTAGCAAGTTGAGGTAATTGAGCAATGGGCAACAATGGAATTGAGATTGTTCCCACTAATATTATTATAATCGTACAAACTGTCGTGAGGACAGGTCGTTTGATAAAGTTGTCAGCAATACTTAAAAGCATAATGAATTAGTTATCAGTTATCAGTTGTCAGTTATAGCGCTACGCGCTAGGGAATAGGGAATAGGGAATAGGGAATAGTAAACTGTCAAAGGGTTTCATAATTTAGAAATGTCAAATACCTGAATGCGTAGTGCTATATTAGTTATTAGTTATTAGTTATCACTACAGCAGCAATTTAACTTCTGAGTTCTGAATTTCTTTGTCATATAGAATCCGGTTGTATGATATATGTCTATAGTTCGGCTTTGTTGTATGAAAGCATATAGCTACCGCACAAGCTTAAGCATATGTACTTCAGACTTCTACAACTATTGTCCAATAGATGAAATTAACATCAATCTTTGATATAAAAAAGGCTGAAAGCTTTGCCTGCAAGGGCTTTGACGGATTTAACTATTGTCCAATAGATGAATAAAACATCAATCTATAGAAAGAGGGTGATATAGCTGCCACTAGGTTCACCTTTCATGTCGGGGACAACCGAAAAGCGGAACGGATGTTCTATCGATACTTTCATGCAACAAAGCCCTATAATTCTATAAATTACTTCAACATTCAATCTCCCCACCTCCCCATCCCCCCATCTCCCCATCTCCCCAACTCCCCATCTATTTTTAAGGGGACTATTTCTCATTTTTCTTCTCAGTGGGATTTCCTAACTCAGAATCATCAGCAATAGGAACGCCATTTCGGAGTTTTACTACACCTGAAACCACGATTTTGTCACTGCCCTTTAATCCCTCAGTTACTTCTTGATTTTGACCTTGAATTATTCCCAACTTTACAGGTTTCTGAGTTGCAATCAACTTTTTTTCACCATCCATAATTTTATCTTCTGCGAGAAACACAAAAGCTTGATCTCCGATCCGCCTGACAGCAGTAATGGGAACGGTTAATCCTTGCTTTTCTTCCCAGATAACTCTTGCTCCTACTTGTTGGTTAGTTTGCAGTTTCTTTTCAGCATTATTGTATATTGCTTTGACTAAAATAGTTTGAGTTCCTTGACCAGCATCTGGGGAGATGAAAGATACTCGACTACTGCCAACTAATTTATCTGTTTTATCTGTGTCTCTAGATATCAACTCAACTCGTGTACCCAGTCTAATTCGAGGTAGTAGATCTATGGGGATCTCAATATTAACTTCTAAAGTATTGTTGTCTTGAATAGTGGTTAGTTCACTTTGAGTATCTACATAATCACCAACTTTTGGTTGTACATTCCCAACTACCCCACTAATAGGAGCAACAATATCGTAATATTGTAACTGTACTTGCTCTGCTACTGCATTTGCTTGCGCTTGTTGTAGTTGACTGCGAGCTTGAGCTACCTGACTTTCCTGAGATGCAATTAGTTCGTCTTGACTAGCTATTTGAGCATCTAAAGTTTCAATGCGACGCTGCAAATCTTTTTTAGCACTTTCAACTTGTGCTTCAGAAGCTTTAATAACTTCTCTTTGAGAGGCTATTTGAGCATCTAAAGTAGTTGTACGTCTTTGTAAATCTTTTCTAGCACTTTCGACCTGTGCTTTAGAAGCTTCAATAACTTCTCTTTGAGAGGCTATTTGAGCATCTAGGGTAGTTGTACGTCTTTGTAAATCTTTTCTGGCACTTTCAACCCGTGCTTCTGCTGCTTCAATTTCTTGCTCTATATTATCTATTTCTGCTTCAGCTTGTTTAATGTCACGGGTAGCTTGGTCGAACCTTTCCTTGGGAACTGCTCCTTGTTCGTAGAGTGTAGAAAATCTTACTTGTTCAATTTTTTGGTATTCTAAAGTTGCTTCTCTTCTATCTTTCTCTGCCTTCTGGGCTCGTAAAGCTGCTTCGGCATCATCTACTTGCGCTTGCTCCGATAGGGACGTAGATTCAGCGATTAATCTATTTAGCTCTTGACGCTGTGACCCCAGACTTGCTTGAGCATTCTGTAAATTAGCTTCTTCTGATAAGGAACTAGACTCAGCTAGTAATCTATTTAGTTCCTGACGCTCTCGACGAAGGTTGGCTCTAGCATTTTCTAGATTAGCCCGCTCAGAATTTAATTCTCTTTGGGCGATTAGTTCCGTTTTATCATCTCTCAAGGATCTTAGTTGAGCCTCCGCACTATCTAATTGTGCCTTAGCTGAACCTATCTGAGCAATATTACTATCAAGAACTGCTTGTTGTTGAGAAGGATCTATTTGCAGTATGGGGTCTCCTTTTTTAACCCTATTACCTAATGATACAAATACTTGCCTTACTTGTCCGCTGACTCTTGGTTGAATAGTTGCTTTTTCTTTTCCTTCTAAATTTGCGACATACTCTGTACTTTCTGCAACTTGAGTCTCGTCAACTCTTGCTATTGTGACTGCTGTAGGTGGGGGTGGTGGTGGGGGTGGCGCACCACCACAGGAACTTAACAACAGGGCAGATAATAGCAAGGGCCAATATTTAGTTTGTTTGACTAATTCGCTATCCATTGGTCTTAAGTTCACTTGTGAATTTCTCCTAAGTTTTAGCTAGCTCTTGAATTTAAGTAATATGGGATTATTTCTGTCTTGAATATTGGATGCTTTATGCTAACATATAAATTATCAAATTAGTGACACAATCCCCTTTTTCAGAACTAGATTTTAAGAATATTTACACTGGCAAAAAAATAGTTTTGAGGTAAGTTTATATCTGATTAAATATCTTTTTAATAGAGTCTAAAAAAAAACTTAAATTATTCAATTTTTCAGCTTATTTTATTTATAATAATAGGTTGAGTTAAAAATATTAAGTAGCCAGTATAATTTAATTTTACTATGTCCGCAACGACAAGCTCGTAGTTTTGCTCTAGCCCAGAGTTAACGAAGTCAGAAGTCAACCCACCCCTAACCCCTCCCAGGAGGGGAAGTAGGGGATTTGAGCAAGCCTCCAAAAACATTTCGCCTTAAAAGCCGGGGTTTTAGACCCAATTATTTTGATATAGCAGAAGAAAGAAGGAAGACGGAAGAAGGAAGAAGGAAAAATCTGGCGTTGTCTGAGTTTTCAGCTTTTGATCTGTCCTAACCTTTGCTTCGACTGCTATAAATATTTGGGTAGTTCTAAAGATGTAGTGATATTGGTAGGATATGTCAATGTTTTAGCCGACAAAATCACTACTTTATCAAAACGTTGGTTGAAGACCCGCGCTCTCCCGCAGGGGAGCGACGCAATTGGAAAACCAATCAATTTTGCGGGTTTACACATAGTATGTTAGGATGTAAATGTTGACAATTAATCAGTAGATGGTCGAAAAAGCGTACAAATTTAGATTTTACCCAACTCTGGAGCAGGAAAGTCTGCTGAGGAGGACGTTGGGATGTGTACGCCTCATTTACAACAAAGCTTTAGATGCAAGAACTACTGCATGGTATGAGAATAAAGAACGAGTCGGTTACAAACAAACTTCAGCCATGCTTACCTCTTGGAAAAAGCAGGAAGATTTAGATTTTCTCAGAGAAGTCAGTAGTGTACCCTTGCAGCAAAGTTTAAGACATCTACAGACTGCTTTCACCAACTTTTTTAGTGGACGGGCGAAATATCCCAACTTCAAGAAAAAGCGCGCGGGGTGGTAGTGCTGAGTTTACCTCATCAGCATTTAAGTGGAAAGATGGTCAAGTCTATTTAGCGATCGGGTGCACAACCACTACCTATTAGGTGGAGTAGACAACTGCCAGCAGATTGTGTACCTAGTACAATTACTGTCAAGCTTGAGCCAAGTGGCAGATGGTCTGTATCTATGAGAGTCAATGATACCAGAGATTTGAGGCTGAAACCGACGAACAAACAAGTGGGGGTTGACTTAGGTCTCACCAGTTTGCTAACTACAAGTGATGGTAAAAAAGTTGCTAACCCAAAAAATATTCAAAAGTTACATAAAAAACTGAGGTTAGCCCAGAAATCCCTAGATAGAAAACCCGACAAAAAGTCTAACAACTATTACAAAGCTAGGCTGAAAGTCGCAAAGATACACGCAAAAATCAAAGACTCCAGGCTTGACTATACCCATAAGCTAACAACCCAACTGATTAGAGAAAATCAAACTATTGTAGTTGAGGATTTAGTAGTAAAAAACATGGTCAAGAACCACAAAGCACGCTAGAGCAATAAGTGATGCCAACTGGGGAGAATTAGTGAGGCAATTAGAATACAAAGCTGATTGGTATGGACGGGAATTAATTAAGATTGACCGATATTTCCCCAGTTCCAAGCGTTGTTCTAATTGTGGTCATGCAGTAGAAAAATTACCTTTGAATATTAGAGAGTGGGATTGTCCTAAGTGTGGGAGTCACCATGACAGGGATATAAACGCAAGTGTCAATATTTTAGCTGCTGGACTAGCAGTGTCAGCGCCAGTCGCTCATGGGGGAAACCCCCAAGACCGCGCTGGCTTGTCTGTGGAGCGCGCCTTTAGACCCGTTGGCGAAGCCTGTGCGAAGCACATAGGGAGTAAATCTCGGAGGGCGGGTGCTATGTTAGCGCAGCTCCTCTGCAAGAGGCAGCAGAAAGCCCCTAACAGTGATGTTAGGGAATCCCGCGCTGTCACGCAAGTGCAGCGTCGGGAGGATGTCAAAGATGACTACCAATAATATTTGAAGGGCTAAAGCTCTACTACAAACAAAGGCAGATAACTTACTCTCTAACACCATCACATAAATGGCGATCGCTTTCACAACCTCGTAGTTTTGCTCTAGCCCCTCAATTATCTTTGGGCTAGAGTCCTACTACAAACAAACTTACTTCCCAATACCATCACATAAATGGCGCTCGCTTGGAGTCAAACACTTATGAGCAGGCTCGTAGTTTTGCTCTAGCCCCTCAATTATCTTTGGGCTAGAGTCCTACTACAAA
>NZ_JBNHEP010000249.1:57946-59609 GCF_050015995.1 Dapis brunnea BLCC-M229
CAAACTTACTTCCCAATACCATCACATAAATGGCGCTCGCTTTCACTGACATTAGGATTATTTTCGAGGTAGTCGCGCATCCAGTTGCCACCCCACTCTAGGAGGCGATCGAACTTCCAAAAGTTCCACAATTTCACTGTATTGTCCCAACTTGCAGTAGCAATAGTCTCTCCATCAGGACTAAATGCTACACCCCTGACCCAACTCTCATGGCTGGTGAGAGTCTGCAATAATTTCCCCTGTTGGTTCCACAATTTTACTGTTTTGTCACGACTAACAGTGGCAATAGTCTCTCCATCAGGACTAAATGCTACACCATTGACCTCATCATCATGGCCGGTGAGAGTCTGCAATAATTGCCCCTGTTGGTTCCACAATTTCACTGTTTTGTCCCAACTTGCAGTGGCAATAGTCTCTCCATCGGGACTAAATGCTACACCTATGACCCAATTCTCATGCCCGATTAGAGTCTGCAATAATTTCCCCTCTTGATTCCACAATTTTACTGTTTTGTCACGACTAGCAGTGGCAATAGTCTCTCCATCGGGACTAAATGCTACACCTATGACCCAATTCTCATGCCCGATTAGAGTCTGCAATAATTTCCCCTCTTGATTCCACAATTTTACTGTTTTGTCACGACTAGCAGTGGCAATAGTCTCTCCATCAGGACTAAATGCTACACCATAGACCCTATCCTCATGCCCGGTGAGAGTCTGCAATAATTTCCCTTCTTGGTTCCAGAATTTCACTGTTTTGTCATCATTTGCAGAAGCAATAGTTTCTCCATCAGGACTAAATGCTACACTATTGACCAAACTCTCATGGTCGGTGAGAGTCTGCAATAAATTCCCCTGACGGTTCCACAATTTCACTGTTTTATCATCACTTGCAGAAGCAATAGTCTCTCCATCTGGACTAAATGCTACACTATTGACCAAACTCTCATGGCTGGTGAGAGTCTGCAATAAATTCCCCTGACAGTTCCACAATTTCACTGTTTTGTCACGACTAGCAGTGGCAATAGTATCTCCATCGGGACTAAATGCTACACCATTGACCTCATCATCATGGCCGGTGAGAGTCTGCAATGATTTCTCCTTAAGATTCCACAATTTCACTGTTTTGTCCCAACTTGCAGAAGCAATAGTCTCTCCATCTGGACTAAACGCTACACCCCAGACCGAATTCTGATGACCGACGAGAGTCTGCAATAATTTCCCCTGTTGGTTCCACAGTTTCACTGTTTTGTCTCCACTAGCAGTGGCAATGGTCTCTCCATCAGGACTAAACGCTACACCAAAGACATAATTATCATGCCCTGTGAGAGTCTGCAACAACTGCCCCTTAAGGTTCCACAATTTCACTCTTTTGTCAAAACTTGTAGTGGCAATAGTCTCTCCATTAGGACTAAATGCTACACCAAAGACCGAATTCTCATGGCCTGTGAGAGTATGCAATAATTTCCCCTGGCGGTTCCACAACTTCACTGTTTTGTCAGAACTTGCAGAAGCAATAGTCCCTCCATCCGGACTAAATGCTACACCTATGACCTCATCCTCATGGCCGGTTAGAGTCTGCAACAACTGTCCCTGTTGGTTCCAGAGTTTCACTGTTTTGTCAGAACTTGCAGAAGCAATAGTCCCTCCATCCGGACTAAATG
>NZ_JBNHEP010000249.1:59709-78607 GCF_050015995.1 Dapis brunnea BLCC-M229
CTACACCTATGACCTCATCTTCATGCCCGGTTAGGGTCTGCAATAATTTCCCTTTTTGGTTCCACAACTTCACTGTTTTGTCTGCACTTGCAGTGGCAATAGTCTCTCCATCTGGACTAAATGCTACACCTATGACTAAACTCTCATGCCCCTGAAGACGGTTAAGTTCTCGGTACTTTCCATCATCTATATATATAGCTTGACTCAAAGCATCTATTATTTGCATTTTACTATCTGCTTGAGGTTGGAATATTTGGCTAGGAGGTGGTAGTTGTCTAGCCGCTCTCAATGCTTCCAACAACCCCTCAAAATATTTACCAGAATTAGACAATAATTTAGAAGTAATACTTTTACCCACTGCTTCTGCTTCTGCCAACTTCAGGTCTGCTATCTGCTTCGCCTCCTCTAATATCTGATTCGCCTTTAACTGAGCATCTAATTTTATTTGCGCTTCCAACTTTTCCAGCTCGATCGCCTGTTTCTCCACCTCCTGAGCAGCAGCTAAAAATTGATAGTCTTGATTACTCAGACTTTTATCAACCGACCACGCTAAAGCATCTGCCAATGCTTGACCCCGCAACAGTCGCGACTCATCCTTACATCCTGACTCCTCCCAAGCAGTAAACGCCTCAGAGTAGGGGCGCAACTTTCCCAACTCTTTTTCCACCCACTGCAAATTAAACACTTCTTGATAAATGCGGTTAGCAACTTGTAACCGCCCTTCCTGTTTTACTACTAAACCTGTGAGACGGAGTTCCATTTGGTCGGGAGTGTCGTCTGCTTGGGTGTGGGAAGAGGGGGAAGAGGGGGGAGAGGGGGAAGAGGGGGAAGGGTGGGGAGAGGGGGGAGAGGGGGAAGAGGGAGAAGAGGGGGGAGTGTGGGGAGTGTGGGAGGTGTGGGAGGTGTCGGAAGTATCACTTCTAACTTCTGAGTTCTGACTTCTTACTTCTAAAGTGTGGTCCGTATCACTTCTAACTTCTGAGTTCTGACTTCTTACTTCTAAAGTGTGGGTGATTAAAATCTGCTGATACAGACCCAATAACCGACTCGCCCGTTTTTCATTCACCAAGAGGCGATCGCGTATTGTCTTTAAATGTTCTGGGTCATCATGGACTTGCCAATTATCTATTATTCTCTGTTTGACTAAATCTGCCACCCATTCTGCCTCCTGGTCATCTGGTACATTTTCTGGATTATTACTAATTAATTTACAAACTTTCTGAGTCAAAAATGGTTGCCCTCCAGTCCAATCTAAAACTGCCTCCATCAACTTATTAATATTGGCAGTTTTTTCAACTAAACCTTTTGCTAGAGGTTCTACTTCAGCTAACTGAAAACCTGTTAATTTTATCGGTCTCCCAATATTAAAAGGAGTGCGTTTTTTCTCTTTAATTAAATCTGCGGGAGTTGCCACACCAATCATGGCAAAAGTTAACCTTTGATAATTAGAATTATCTGCTCGTTTATTATAACAATCTCGAACAACTGCAAAAAAATCATCAATATTAAAAGGTAGGCTGAGAGTACTATCTATTTCATCAATAAAAATTACAATATTTTGAGAAATAGAAGGCAATAAAATTTCACCAATAAACTTACTAAAACGTTTAACATGAGAAAGTTGACTATTAGCCTCCCATAATTCTTCGATATCAAAATCATCATCTAAATTTAAGCCAGTCAAAATAGTATCAATAATACTGGCATACCATTCCGAGGGAGTAATATCATGGGTGCCAATTTCTGTCATATCAATAGTGACACAGGCAATATTTTCTTGTTGTAAACGTTGGATAGTTTTGACCCGCAAACTAGATTTACCCATTTGGCGGGAGTTTAAAACATAACAAAAATCTCCATTTTTTAAACCTTGATATAAATCGTTATCAGCTTGTCTGTTGACATAAGTTGTGGCATGAATTGGGAGACTACCACCGATATAATATTCGTAATTATTCATAGTTATTCATAGTTAAATAGTCACTTTTGTAGGTTGGGTTGAGGAACGAAACCCAACTATTAGGTTATAAGCAGGTACAGAAAAAAATTATCTATTAGAAAAGATGGTATGACTTGATTTTGTTGGGTTTCGCTGTCGCTCTACCCAACCTACTTTCTATTTTGATCAATGTTTGCTAAAAATCTGAAATTAGTATTAGTTTGTTGGGTTTCGCTATCGCTCTACCCAACCTACTTTCTCTACATCTATGATCTGGTCAATCAAACCTAATCCCCCGACCCCCTTCCCTAGTAGGGAAGCTATGCTTTATAAACATCTTTCTTAACATAAAATTTGACACGCATAGACAAGTTATGAATAAGCATTTGAGAGGCTTTTTCCTGAGAAAAGTGCATTGAAAAGTACATTTTTTTAAGAAATTCACCCCAAGATTCTTACTCCCCCCTCTTCCCCCTCTTCCCCCTCTCCCCCCTCTTCCCCCTCTCCTTGCAGGAGAGGGGTTGGGGGAGAGGTCTGTTTCAAACATGAACCCGAAAATATTCTCGATACAAACCACACAAAGGCACCACAGCATTTCCCCGAAATTTAACTAATCCCATACTGCGTAATTTAAACCCTTCAATTGTACCAATTTCCACAGGAGTTTCTGTATTAACAACTTTTGTAATTGCTGTCTGCAAATTTTCATCTTTTTGCAAGTTCAACAAATGTCGATGTAAGTGATTATAGTAAGGTCCTTCATCGGTTGGTGCCAGTTCTAAAAGTCGTTCTAAAGTCATTTTTCCGCTAGCAATTTCATAGAGTGCCAGACGTACTAAATAGGGATGTCCTCCTAACATTTCCATTAGTGTTTCTATTTGTGCGTCAGACCAGATTAAGCCATGTCTTTCTACTAAATCTTTTACCTGTTCTAAGTTAAATTCTGGCAACTCAATTCCTAATCCCACATTAAAGGGAGACTGATTAATATTCAGAGGAATATAAACCTCTTTAGAGTGAACAATTATTAATCGTAATCTTTGCCAATCAGGATTATTTTTACCTTGTTCGTGCCAAGCTCTTAATAAAGCAAAAAATTGTGTTGCTAAATCTTTATTTTGGAAAAGTTGGTCAACTTCATCTAACCCCAAAACTATCGGTGTCTTAATTTTAGTCAACAAATATTTCTCAAAATATTTAGTGCATCGCTTTTTCACTCCTAAAACTTTTTTCCAATATTTATCTAACTGTTCGTCTAAATCCAATTCATCACTAACATTCGCGCAAAACCACTGCAAAAATTGGTCTAAATTTTCTAGAAATTCTACATCTATAGTTTGAAAATCCAAATAAACTGTCCGATAATCTTCTTGACTAGCACGATCTAAAATTCGGGATAATAAAGAACTTTTTCCCATTTGCCGAGGGGCTTTAATTCTAATTAAAGCATCTGGCTTCAAAATAGCTTGAAAGCATTCTGACTCAATAGGCATTCGCGACAGCGGAACGGAGTGATATCGCTCGATATAAAAAGGAGAATTTAAAGGAACTTGACCTGAAGGTGGTTCTAATGTTGATGCGGGAGGCTGAGTTATATTATTACTACTAATATTGTTAATAATTGGAGGACTTATTTTAATAGTTTCTCTCTGTTTTTGCTGAGGTATTAATGATTCTAAGTTTGGTTTGATATTCAATAATTCTGCCAAAGCAACTTTAGCATTTTGGTAGCGCTGACGCCAGTTAACTTTTACCATTTTGATTAAAATATTCGCTAGCTCATTATTAATACCAGAAAGTAGAGTTTCACATTCTATTTCTCCAGAAATATTGTGGGGAAATTTTTGAGGAGATTTTCTGACTAAAGCTTGAATAGCAGTTACTCCAACTGCATAAATATCACTAGCAAATTGAGGTCTACCTTGTAGTTGTTCCACAGACATATAACCAGGAGTTCCAATATTAATAGTACTAGTAGGTTGCCCATCATCTCCAACTATTATAGTCCTGACTTCTTTAACTGCTCCAAAGTCAATTAATACTAATTTTCCATCACTTTTGCGCCTCATAATATTGCCAGGCTTAATATCGCGATGAATCACATTATTATCGTGAACAAAAATTAGTAACTTGAGAATTTCTGCTAAAAAATCTATAACTTTAGATTCACTCCAAACTTGATTTACTTCTTTAGTTAAATCCTCACCTTCTACAAGTTCTTGAACTAGGTAAAATTCATACTCATGTTCAAAATAAGCATATAAAGTTGGAATTTGCTCATGTCTTCCCAGCTTATTCAGAATTCGAGCTTCTTGCTCAAATAAATCCTTAACTTTTGCACTTTTTTGTGTGGGTTTTAGTCGCTTCACCACGCGTCTTGGTTTAGGAATTTCCGGTATATCTAAATCTTCTGCAAGATAAGTTTCACCAAACCCACCACCTTTACCTAATTTTTCAATAATTTGATAACGTTGACCTAGAATTTGTCCGAGCAGAGAATTATTTTCAGACATTGGTAATTAGAACTTTGATCGGAAAATATAAAATCATTAATCATTGCCAATTTAAAATTATATCATACTTAGATATAGCCTTTTTCATATTGATGAGTATCCCTATATCTTCACATAATTAGGGAAACCAAAAAAACCGTGGTGGTGAATTGTAATGGTCGTGCATTGTAATTATTTTTGTTAGCAGAAAAGTAGGAGTATCTTGCTCCCGTGCTAGGCATTGCTTGTTCTTTACCATCACGGGAGCTGGACTACCAAAAAAGCTATTCAACTTTTGGCATAGTGCTAATTGTTATATAGGATTATTAGACATCTCCAGAAAAGAGGGAACAGGGAGAAATAATTGATAATTTATCCATAAGAATTGATTTTATTTTTTATTGTTGGAGATGTCTATTGAATTTATAGCGATTTTCATTCATATAGATAGAATACAATGATCAATTCTGTAAGTTATAGCCTTTATTTTATGAATGAAAAACAGTATTTTTTCTATTTCCTATTTCCTGTTCTCTAGTAAATTATTTATCAATTCAATGCTACTAGATATGATATAATTTTAGATTGTCGTTTTAATGTTAATGCTCTGCAAAAATTGCTAAATTTGATACAAAATCTAGTTAGTTTAAATGTATCCTGAGTAACGATTTTTTTTGGCAAATATGTATTTTTCATCCGTAGTTACTCTGAAATACTAATTTTTTTGGAATATTGATAAATTTGATACATAATTAATTTTTATTTAAACTATCATTAGCAATTAAGTTCCACTTGTAAATGTATAATTTGATAGATTTAGAAAATTTCTCACACAGCCAGCATTAAGTATGAAGTAAGCATGGAAAATGAACAAATGATTTTCGCCTAGTCAATCTTACTTGGCAGAGTTACCTCTGCAATTCAACAACTTTTAATAGTCAAAAATCAAAACTTAATAACCATCTAGTTATATGAACTCCGGTAGCATCGGTATTGTATAGGGAAGCTAAGGAAGAAGGAACAAGGAAGAAGAAAAAATCGGCGTTGGTAAATCAAGAGATGAAACTTTAAGAAAAATCTGTTTTTAATACCTCTAAATATCTAACCAGAGCAAGTGATGGGTATCAACTCTAGTAGAAAATCATCTTAGCAATTACCAACGCCAAAAAATCTTAAATATGGTAGATATTTCCCCTGCTTTTACAAAAATGATACCAACGGAAATAATATTATGGCTAGATTTTGGCAAATCAGTCTTCTCTGAAGCCAGAACTACAATTAAAAATTTCAGTAATTTAACTGATTCATTCTCAACAGAAAAGTAAAAATTTTATTCCATAAAGCTCAGTTTAACAACTATAGTTAACTGGCTCCAGTTTTTACTGTCAAATTCGGCATTTTCTCTAGCTACAAAGTTAATGAAATAAATAACTTGTGTTAGCGGATATAGCTAATTAACTTTCAATTCCACCCTGAATTTTTTGCTGTTCACAAAATTTTAAATAAATCACAATTTAATCATGAATAACTGTCCTTGTTGCTCTTCTGAAATGCTACGCCATAGTCGTAATTCGCAAATTTATTGGTATTGTTTGCACTGCAAGCAAGAAATGCCTAATTTAATAGATCGACTCAAAAAACGGACTATTTTAAATAGTTTTCGCGAACATTCCTGTAAAGTGCAAATCGAAACTGCCTACAAGTCTGTAGAAACCCATTTGCATGAAGAAAAAACAGTTATGAATTTACTTGGCATTGCGTAATATCAAATCTGGATAATTACTATACCCAAGTCATTGCGAGTGGAACGGAGTGGAAGGAAGCAATCTCAAGAGTTTAAGAGATTGCTTTCCTCTGGAATGCTAGCCAACGCCTTTGGTCGCAATGACAACTGTTCAACCTGCTAAAAGCTATACCTGAGATTGCCTGCGGAAATGCTCCCGTTGGAATAAAGATTTCGGCATTGCTGAAACACGGTATGATTTGATAATTTGGGATTGTTTGAACTACTTGTTAATATTAACTGTTCCCTATTCCCTATTCCCTATAAACTTACTTTCATACTTTAATTCACCACTACCAAGATTTCTATACCCTAACTTACTCTGGCAAAGTAATCACAGTTTTCACAACGCCTGCTCGTTCCGCCTTTGTAGTCACCTCAATCTCAGAACCAGCAACACCTTTAACAACCCACTCGAAATGACAACGATAACTTCCAGGTTGAGCAAAAAAACTGAAAAAATTAAAAGCTTCACTAGATCGCCCCTGTAAATGCTCAATTTCTTGCCATTGCTTCCCACTCACCAACGTTACACCATCAGGTAAATCTAACATTACCTCTATCGGTTTAACACTTTTTTGTTCCAAAGCTTTTTCACTGGTATGAGTAGGCAAAAATCCTTGATTTTCCAACTGCACTACCAGATGATAAAGATCGCCGCCCTGATGCTCGATCGCCGTCTGACTCACTGCTAAACGAGGTGACATCAAAGCATGGGAAATAGCAAACTGACATTGTTCCTCACATAACTTTGGTAAATATTCAACAGGTGGGTTGTACCAAACTTCCTTCAAATTCCACCCACCAATTTCAACAGTACCCAACTGAGGATGTTCAAATGTTTCCCAGTCAATAAAACCTCTCCCACCCAATTTTTCATCATTCCATTGCATCATTTTCAGATCGTCCGCAACAGGATGGCGTTGTAACCACTTAATATAATCATCCTTCTTAACTCCCGCCGCCGTCGGTGCATCCCAAAGCTCTATAGCAAAACCAAACCAACCGAAGCGATCGTAACAATAGTCAATCATTCCACCAGAAATCTTCTCACGGTTAGGGTACGAGAAGTTATGATAAATCGAAACGCACTCATAACCCGTAATCTCAGTACCCTTTTCTCCAATCAATTTGTAAATGTCTAAATCTTTTGCAGGTAAGTGTTCGTCTGGATAACCACAGTAAGAACGTAAAATTACTCCAGAAAACGTATGATAGTTGATGAAACCATTAATATTAGGATGTTCTCGCCAAAATTCTGCTACAGCAAGAGTTTCAGGTTCAGAAAAAGGAAAATCTCCAGCACCTTTTTGTTTTCCCTCTGGTCGCCATTCATGGGGATAGTTGCGATTAAAATCTACTCCTTCCTTACTGGGAGCAACTTTAATATCGTAACCGTCATAATTTTTGATTGTTCCCTCTGGCAAAATACTGTAGTAAGTACCTCCAAATTCATCGGGTTCGCGAGGCACCATAATTCTTGCGTCTTCCGAGGAAATTTTCCAAGCTCCACAGTTATCTTTGAGTCGCATTTGCAAAATTAACCCATCTCCATTTATATCTTCCCAGTGGAGACCATCGCGTTCTTCAGGATAAGGATAATGACGAATACTCGATCGCAAAATTTGAGGAGTTGTTAAATATTTTTCTGCTCCGTCAACAGCAATGCGAGGTAAAATATAAATTGTGTAGTTGTCTAATAAATGAGTGATTCGAGGTTCACTAGCGTAATTATTTAGTAGATAATAAATAGTATATAGAGCAACTGCCGAACCTGTAACTTCTATCGCATGAATATTACCATCAATCCAATATCCAGGTTTTTCCTTCGCCTTTCCTGTATTTTGATTTGTCAGAGTAGCTAAGAAAATATCTAGTCCGCCGTAGCTTTTGCCAATAACTTTTAAATCTATTAAATGAGGATTATTTTCACTCATTTGATGTAGAAAATTTACTACTTCTTGATATGTGTAGTAGTGGCTAAAATCGAACCCTGATTCTGTCATATTAAATTATTTAATCCTATATAATTAACTTAGTATTTTTGAGCATTATCAAACCAAGTCTGAAACTAAAATTATGAGTTTCAAACATAATTATTAACCTGTTTATTACTTCTGATAATTATGTTCCCACTTCCAAACACTACTCGAAATCAAATTTGTCAAAATATGGGCAATAATTGGTATTAATAAATTACCTGTTACCAAAGCGCTGTATCCTAATATAAAACCAACTATTGTTGCCCAAATCATATAAGGCCATTGTTCCCTACCACTCAGATGTAAAACACCAAAGAAAACACTTGAGGCGATTAAGGCCACTGTATCTAATCCCAAGGCAGATAAGACTACACCTCGAAATAGCAATTCTTCACTTAATCCTGGCAGCAACCCCAACCAAACTAAATCAGGCCATAACAGAGGAGTTAGCACTAACATTAAATATCTGTCTGCACTACGACGATAGGCTGGCCAAATGCGATAAATTAGAGCGCTGGCAGTAGTAATACCTAGGGCGATCGCTAGCCCCCAGAGCAAAGCCCTCAGATTCCAAGTTACAGGCAATAAATTTATACCAAATAGCAGGCATATTTTAGATATTGCCAGTAAGACTAATGCTGTTACTCCCATTGCCACTAACACTTGGATGCGAGTTAGTGGTTCGATATCCGGGTTTTCAGGAATTTTTTCTGTCACTTGTCAGCTATCAAATAGACTTTAGGTTATCTATCTCAATATTGTATAGTAATTCTCATAGTGATGAGTTACCGAAAAATTGGGTTTAAAGCCTCGCCCATAAGCGGGCGACTTTCTATGTTATGATTAGACTGGTTTCAACACCCGCCTTGTCTCATAAATACTGTAGAAAAGAAGATGTTTTTCGACACTCCTTCAGTTGAGAGCTGAACTTGGGAAGCCTTCAGGTCAATGAACAGTTCAAACATGAAGGCACAAATAAATAAACGCCTACAAGAATTTTTGCTCTTGTCGCGGGAGGGCATTCCGAGACTCTAAACGTACCTGGAGGCAAGCGTAAGACTGGCATCAACTCAGCAGTAGCCAATGAAACGTCAACCCTTTGAGGAGCTACGGCTCGGTAGGAATCCCAGCACCTTTAGGCCGGGGAGGATGTCAAAAATTTATGGTTCAATAATTAATAATTAATAATTGACAATTAATAATTACCTCTTCTTAAAAAAAAGAGCATTGGTTAAAAGGGAATTTTTTTCTTTTATCTTGGTCGATTGGATATGGCGTTCCCTATCTGAGGGTGTTTTTGACTGTCAACGGGATTTACCAATGTCCGCGCCCTAAATGCGTAGTGCTATACTACTGGATTCTAGGAATTGATAATATTTTTGGTCTTAAAGCCTCCGGACTAATACCTGCCCTATGAGCAACCAATACCCCCAACGCTTCTAAATATGAATTTACCTCCAACGCCTTGATACCTAACTTTTCAGGTGATACCTGCATCTGGGTTTGATTTTCTCTGACGGCAATAATTTGCGCTTTAGTTTGACTGAAACTCATCACCGCACTACCCCCACAAGCTGTCGCAGGTACAACTACCGCATCAACTTGTTGTGCCCAGATACTATTAGGAAGTGGCAAACCTTCTTTTAATCCAACTAACTGTGGCGCACGACTCAAACCAACCAAAACACAAGGCAAAAATGTATAACCAATTTCTTCAGCGGCAGACCGGGGTGATAAGTTAGGGTCTAGGGGTAGGGGCAATAAAGCAGGAGCATGGGCGCAGGGAATTTGAAAAGTTTTGACAATTAAATGACTAATAACTGCCTCTGCTCCTGCCAAAGGGTCAACTCCTTGGCCGTGACGATATTCTTGTAATGCTGTACTACCTTCGTCATCGGGAAATCTGGCAACAACAGCGATCGCCTCTGCCTTTGCTTTATAAATCAGAGTTTCGGCGGCCCGTAGCAAGCTATCAGGATTAGCTATTGTACCCCAGGATGCCCCAGACTCAGACTGTCGTAGTTCTACTCCTAATGGGGAGTCAGTCACAATGTAATCTGTGAGATTTAGACCTAAAGTTGCTCTTGTAGCATCGGCAGCCTGTAAATGGCGCAGTTGTAACTCTGGTTCAATGGCCTGGTCAAGGATTAAACCTACTCGGTTTTGATGTACTGGTTGTAATCCATACCATCCTTGAGCAAATTTGTCAAGAGCATACCCTTCTACATAGAGAGCATTAGGTAATGACCAATAGAGTTGTGCCCCATTTAGAACATTGGGGTGAGTTATCAGAATATCAGAGGTTTGGGCGATCGCTCGTGCTACTGGTAAACCATCACCAGCATAACCTCCGATAGATGCACCGATACCAGTGGGAATAATTAAGACTACTGTATAAGGAGGGGGTGTCAAGTCAAAAGTCAAAAGTTATATTATGTTCGGATAATCACTTATAATAAAGTATATGGTTTGTAGTATAGCTCTCAGCCCTATCTACAGTTGGGGCTGAAACCCTACTACTAGCTTTAATTATAATAACTATTTAACCGAACATGATATTAAAAGTAATTTCTATCTGAGTAGTAAGTTCGGTAGTTGCTAAAAAATTTTGATTCACTAATTTTAGCAGCAAGACTTATTATTATAGCAGTTTTTAGAGGATATTTATAAATAAAAAAATTCAGCCTTGATGTAGTATAATGACACGCCTAAAATGTTGGAATAGTAGGGGCGGGTTCTAGTTAAATTAATGAAATTCAACCTGAAATCAGATGAACCCCACCCGATCGGGCGAGGTATCAAAAAATATCAACAAATCATTAGGAATTAGTTGTTAGATTTCTTTCCTCAACTACTACAGCTTCTAGATGAGCTTTTTGTTTTTCTGTATCTACCTTTGTCACTGCCCAACGTAGAGGAGTGCCACGTTTTTCCAACTCTTTTTCAATTTCTTGATTGAGTTTTACTGGTGATTCTTGCAGGTCAATTTCAGCATTAATAAAATGACTAGTCATGGCAATTGTATAATTAATTGGTTCATACTTACTTATATTAAGCTAACAGCTATAAAATAGATAGCATACTTAACTGTTTAATCCAGAGAAAAGAAGAAAATTTTCAAGATAACAAGGATGCTGACTGGGGAATAATCAAGTATAAATATTAAGTATTTATTGATTAGACCTCTCCGGAAAAGAGGGAGTAGGGAGTAGGGAGTAGGGGGAAATAATTGATTATTTATACCCGATAATTAATTTGATTTTTGATTATCGGAGATGTCTATTAGCTTTACCCACTTTTTCCATCTATACATCCATGTGAAAAATTCGTGTCGTGCTTTTCCTTCTGCAAAGCTATTTATGGAGAACCAAATTGACGCTTATAAACCTCATCTTCCTTGCCAGTTTCTATCTTTAAATTAGACCTAGGATAGGCAACACATAATAACACATAACCTTCCGCTTGCAGTTCTGGACTAACTCCCATACCATCACTTTGGTCTACGGTACCCTCTCCAATAATTTGAGCTGCGCAAGTAGTACAAACCCCTGCATTACATGAATTAGGCAACTCCAGTTTAGCCTCTTCAGCAACCTCCAGAATTTTCTTATCTTCTGGCACTTCTATAGTGTGATTTTGTCCTTGGTGGTGGATTTCAACAGTATAAGTCTTAGGCATATTGTAATTCTTAGATTTAATTCCTAAACGGAATTCAGACTTCTTTTGTTTATGAAGCATTATGTATGCTAACCGTTCTACTGAACTTACCCAAACTTACCCAAACCGAGGTTTGAGCTTTGGAGACAAGCTTCCTGCTTCACTGAAGACCACTGCCTCAAGGGCTGTAACTTATCTTCAAGAGCAGGCTTAAAATCGGCGGGAACTCCACCTAGTTATTTAACTATAACATAAGCTTTGCCATTTACTCCAAAAAAAGTAATTTTGAAAAAAAGTAAGTTCAAGTATATTTAGTTAAGATTTCAGCTTCTGTTTTTACCCTCTTTATAAATTGAGGGCAACCATAATTATTGGAAATGAAACAAAATTTTACAATCTATAATAATTGCAAAATTTTTCTATTAATTAATATCATGTTAGCTAAAACATTTATAATTAGGCTCGTAGTTGGGTTTTAGCCCTTCAAATATTTATGTTTGGGCTAAAGCCTAACTACAAACAAAATTTTTATTATAACCAATTATTCTAATATAATCTAAGATTATTAAAAATAATTACAACAGTTTTGTTATTAGACATCTCCAAAAATCAAAAATAAAATCAATTATTATCCATAAATTATCAATTTCCTCTGCCTGTTCCCTGTTCCCTCTTTTCTGGAGAGATCTATTAAGTAGACCAAAGTAGGGATGTTCAATGAAACATCCCTACTTTGGTGATAGTTTTAACTGTTTGCTTCACCCATGCTAAAATTGCTATAAGCTATTTTATTTCTCAGTTATATATCGAAACAGTTTAACCATTACCATTACCATTCGTACTACCATTCTTTGTCAAAACTTTTTCCGCTAACTTATCTGGCATTTCTTGTAAATGATCGAACTGCCAATTAAAACAACCGACTCCCATTGTTTGCGATCGCAACTCCACAATTAAATCTTGCATTTCTGAAAAAGCTAAATAAGCAGAGGTCTTATCCCATCCTTTCCAGTCAGTCATACCTTCATAACCTAATATCTGACCGCGACGGATACTAATTAACTGCAAAACTTTTGAAGTAAATTCACTGGGTGCAAAAATATCTACTAAAGCAATAGGTTCTAACAATACTGGTTGGCAGTCACTCATTCCCTGCTGCATTGCTACCCGCGCTGCTTGCTTGAATGCTTGCTCCGAACTATCCACCGAATGATACGAACCATTCGTCAATGTCACCGCCACATCTACCACCGGAAAACCAAGAGGACCATGTTCGAGATATTCCCGCACTCCTGTTTCCACACCGGGAATATATTGCTTCGGTATCACCCCACCAACAATGGTTTGACTAAAATTAAAACCTGACCCCCGTGGCAACGGTTGAATGTCTAAATACACATCTCCAAATTGTCCATGACCGCCACTTTGATGTTTGTAACGACCGTGAGAAGTAGTATTTTTCCGAATAGTTTCTTTATAGGGAACTTGAGGTAAGTGGGTTTTCATCGAAACATTATATTTCCGGTGCAAACGGTCTAAACTTACCTGTAGATGAATTTCTCCTTGACCCCAAAAGATGACTTCGTGAGTGTCGCCATGTTGTTCCCACATTAATGCAGGATCTTCTTCGAGCAACTTTGTTAAAGCGCCGCTCATTTTTACTTCATCTTTACGGTTTTCGGGAGCGATCGCCATAGCAAAAACAGGAGGCAATACTGCTGCTTTGGGCAACTGAGTTTTCAAACTTGCATCTGTAGTTAAAGTCTCACCTGTTGGGATACCTTCCATCCGACTGAGGGCAACTATTTCTCCAGTTTGAGCTGACTGTAAACTTTTTGTTTGCTGACCCATCAACCGATACATTCCACCGATGCGAACTCCATTTAAAGTCATACCATCAGTAATTTCGCCTTGCCATACCCGAACTAAAGAGAGTTTACCACCTTGAGGAGTGTAGTAGGTTTTCAATACTTGAGCAATAGGTGTTTGAGCATCTGATTTTAAACCTCGACGTTTTGCTGTTTCTGTTGGAGCAGGAGTTTCTCGCACCAGAGCATCTAGGAGAGAACGCACACCTGAATCTTTTTCTGCCACCCCTACAAATACGGGTACAATTAAATCTGCACTCAACTCCATTTTTAAGTCAGCAACTATTTCTTCGGTAGGTGGTTCGATATTTTCGACCAACTCTTCTAGTAAATTATCATCAAAATTAGCTAACTCTTCCAGCATTTCTTCTCTGGCAGCGTGTTCTTCTGCTTTTAGAGACTCAGGAATTTCTACAGGTTCTGATGGTGCTCCTGGATGATAATGATAAGCTTGTTCAGTTACTAAGTCAATAAATCCAATGAGTTGATTATTTTTGGCAATGGGGTATTGATGGGGGACGATGGGGCGGTTGGAAACAGTTTTTAGTGCTTCTAATACTTTGCCAAAATTAGATTTGCAGTGGGTTTCGTCTGTGCATACCCGATCCATTTTGTTGATGAAGACTATATGGGGAATTTCCCAGTCATCGAGAAATTTTAATAGTGGGGCGAGGGTAAGAACGCGAGCTGGGTCTGGTTCACACACGACTATTGCTGCCCCTGCTCCGACGAGAGCATTATTCGTTTCTTGGGCAAATTCTATGGAACCAGGGCAGTCTAGAAACGTAAAATGAATGCCGCCGTACTTGGTACTGGCGGCATTTATTTCTACTGTCATGGAGCGATCGCGAGCTTCTGTACTAGCATCTCCAATGGTGTTACCATCTTTGACACTGCCTTTACGGGATATTGCTCCTGTGGTTGATAATATACTTTCTAGTAGTGTTGTTTTTCCACTTAAATAGGGGCCTACTATGGCAATATTCCTGACATTTGAAGCGACTTTTTCTGACATAATTATCCTCCTCACAATGCTTTATAATTCAGCATTGATGATTAACATTCATAGCTTTTTGTTAGACTTTATCTGTTCTTTATATATTCTCAAGCTATATTTTCAGGTTAACCTATTTTTACTACTATGAAAAAAAAAATTCATGTATCTTAAATTTAAGTTCAACTTAAATCAAGTTTGATAAACTAATATCAAATATGTTTAATTTTTGTTACTAACTCTTCCCTTAAATATCTATAAAATATTAAGCTAGTTATCTGTAGAAATTTAATTACCAATAGTTAACAAAAAAGGAAAAATTTTATAGCTATCTGTGGTGGATTGGCAACAAACCTATAATTCTCAATTAATTGTTAATTATTGGCATTGAATCTGAAAGACTTCTAGACGTACTCTCTTCATTGCCCATACTTGATCAAAGCACTTCAAATAGAATTGCTGTGGTGATTCTATTGTAGTCTATTCCCTAATAATTAAAATAGTTTTTTCCCTGATGAGGATAAATTTAGCAGAATTTTAAGTAAAAACTATTACTAGAAAAATATGTTTTTTTTGATTAAGAGACTGTCGATAAAACAAATATTAAGATAGCCAGAATAGTTAATCTCGGTGGGTTATTATATCGACTATCTTTGCTGTAGTAGGTTTAAACCTACGTAAAAAACTTTTGAGTTCTGACCACCATAATTCTATGGGATTAAACTCCGGTGAGTAAGCTGATAAATTCAGTACACTCGCCCAAAATGAATTGAATTAATGGTTCAATTATTTTTAACTTATTGGGAGGTAAATTATCCATCACTACTACTGCTTATTCCCATAGATTAGGGATGAAAAAATGTTCTACAAAAACTTGAAATGCAAATGCCATCCATCGACCCATTAAGTGTAATTAATCCTACTACTTTTGTGAGACTAATTGCTCCAACAACTGTGACTTTTTGACCTCGATAAAATGGTGAAAATCATAGACTATACTTCCAAAGTATGAACATGCATGAGTTCTGGTTAACCCCAATAAAACATCTATTTTATCCAATAAAACCAAGTTTTCAGGCTGAATGTTTTTCATATTTTTCCAATATTCACACCTCAAAATTTGAACTCTTTCAGTGGCTGACTGGCTGCTTCGTATGGTTTTTTTATGGTTAAATTGCATTTTTGGAGTTCCCGACACATCATACTAGGGCTAACAAATTACTTGTAGTTAGATAGCTAATATTCACAGTATTCATTCAAGGTATAATCAGGATATTTTTCTACCATCTCTATCAATTTAGTTCTGTGAAAATGTAATAGCCTTTTGAGGCTACCACCTTGCTTTTTAGGGTGAATATGACCAGTTAGTTGTTTTTGTTTTAATAGTTTTTGAAAAAATGTTTTACTCACATCAAATCGGGCTGCTACTTTGGGAGCGGATTGCAATTCCGAGAGGGAGATGTAATGGAAGTAGACCACATTATCCCGAAGTCGAAATACGGAAAGGATGAGTAAAAAAATCTGCAACTGTTACATAGACATTGCCACGATAAAAAGACAGCCAGCGATGGCAGTTTAAGGGGTATCAACAGTATTAAAATAATTGAAAAAAGTTAAACATTATTACACATTTACTGTGATATAGCAGTTCTCATATTAATGAGGTACAGTATTTTTTTCTATTCCTTACATAAGCGTTTGGTAGCTGAAGTAAAAAGTCAAAATCCCTGGTATTATGAAGTATCAAAGTGTGCCCCAAGGGCAAGCATTAAGAGACTTAGAAAGGGCATTTAAAAACTTTTTAACTATTCCCAAACGTGGTTTCCCTAAGTTGAAGAAAAAAGGGAAAAAAGATAGTTTCTATCTAGAAGGAACCATTAAAATTTTAAAAATAAACTATATCAAATTACCCAGAATAGGAATAGTAAAAACTTATGAAATATTACCATCTGTACCAGTTAAAAATGTGACAATCTCAAAAAAAGCAGATAACTGGTACATTAGTTTTAAATATGATTATCAACCAAGTCCTACTACCAAAGAACGAGATATTATTGGTGTATATTTAGGAATAAATGCTTTAGCAACTTGTAGTGATAGAACGAAGTTTGCTAATGTTAAACTTTATAAGCAAGCAAAAAAACGACTAACTCGTTATCAACCCTGTGTTAGCCAAAAAAAGCCAGGCTCGAAAAACCGATGGGAATATTGTCAAAACTACTAAATTTTTTTAATATGGATTACGAAACCGCCCGTCAATTTCTCATTGACCAAGGAACTGCCCTAGAAACAAAAATTAATCCCGATGCTTTTCTCATGCGTCTCGACCAAGGTAAACCTCCGATTCCCGGTCAAGTAACTAACATTTTGTTGGCTCTAAAAATTTCTTTTGAAACATTACAATGCGACCCCCTTCTAGACCGAGAATTAGTTGCCGGATTATATTTATTAGCAATGGAAAGCCTGAAATTATTTGAAGCAGGTAGACGAAAAAGAGTTATGTGGCCGCCACTTTTAAAAGAAGATATCGAACGAATTACAATTGCCGTGAAAAATATCTTTTCTGGAGTTTGGTCTGAAGCAAAATAATACTTCATCGGCAAGTATTCAGCTATTAACACTCAGCAAACAGTATTAAATTAGAGCGTTAGGATTAGAAGATGGGAAATAAGAATAATTTTTAGGGATTTGTAGTTAGATAATTTTCTCTCAATCTCTTGATCAGGACTTACGCAAGAGTGCTATATATAGTGTGTTTGTCTAAGTCCTGTTTATAATAATTCCTCTAAAAAAGGTAATTAGCTGATAGCTGACATCTAATACCAAATTGATAAATTTTTGCTACAAATAGCTAGGCTATTTCTTATAAGTCAACTCACCCCTAACCCCTCCTGGGAGGGGAAATCAGGAGTCAGGAGTCAGAATTAATAGGTTTGATACCATTTTTTATGTTGTAAATTATCTTTTTCGTCAAATAGATATTTCAGATTAAGTCTTTTAATAGTGCTTATTATTAGTAACATTCTTTTGGCAAAATGGTATAAATACTTACCTTCATAAGGTTGATTTATTTTAAATTCTGAAGAGAGGCAAAAGTTAATCTGTACTTGTAGATAGGCAAGACCCACCTGCCATATCTATTACAAAATACAGAAATACCAGACTTTTCAAAGATTCACAATTTTCTGAGAAAATCTGGTAATTTCTTGGGATTAATGTTGACTCTATGTTGCAAAATAACTTTAATCAAAAAGAAATTTTATCTCATTTTTTACTCATACTTATTCAGATTATTTACTGAAATCCTTTTTCTCCGAAAAACTTTCTAGAGATGCTAAAACTGTAGGTAGTTCGGCTAAAAAAGTTGCTACTATTTTTTCATCTTGACAAGCTCTAAGGTTACTTATAGTAGCCTCTTTTTCTGAAACTTTATAACTCATAAGTTGTTGATTGAATTTGTGGGTTAATGTTGATAGTTTAGCCTGTGGTGCAATTAAAACCATGACTTTCACCTCCAGTCAATTAATTTAGGGAAGCCTTAGCTTTTCTCCCTACTTCTATCATTACCGATTTTAGGTCTGACTTAAAAAAATGTAAAATAGCTTTACAATTGCTAGGGATCAACATTGACATCCTCCTAATTCATGCCACATTATAGCAGTTTTCCAAAATGTTGACTACAAAACTTCTGGCTCACAGGAGTGCGCGTTCCCTCTCTTGGTGGGCGTTCCCATGGCGAGGAGACCTCGCCGGGTTCCGACCGCTTGCGACTTGCCTCTTGCAGAGGAGCTGCCTCTTGCCTCCTTCGGAGGAGCTGCGCTAACACAGGAAGTTCGCTAACGCTAACGTCGTCGCGGGGTCGCACCGCTTGCGTAAGACGTACCCCCCGGGAGCTGACCGCTTGCATCTGTCGCACCCCGCGGGATCGCACCGCTTCTGCCTTCTGCATAAGTGCCTTTAAGCAAAAATCTCTATATTCTAGAGTTGTTGGGAATTAAGCTAAAAAAATGGCTAAAACCCTTATCAATCAAAGTTTATAGCCTTTTTTCAGTCCTAAAATCCTGAAAACCTTATAGAGTAACCTTTTGAGCATTGTTCAATTTTTATTTCCCAACAACTCTTCTATATTAGACTTGTCGCTTTATAAGGTAAAGTATAGAGTTAGTAGGGTGTTTGAAATGGG
>NZ_JBNHEP010000250.1:0-42878 GCF_050015995.1 Dapis brunnea BLCC-M229
GAGTTTGGGAGAAATTCAAAAATGTATATCCTGACAATTACCATGCACGAATACCCACGACTGAGTTTGAGCATTTATAAATAAATGTCTGTGCCTTATTTGGGTAGCGCTACATATAGTAGATATTATGGATAAAAACTATAACGTATTAGTATATGTAGTGTTTGGAACTCAAAAGATACTTTGTGGTGCTACAAAGTCGGAAATCTGAAGTAATACAGGAGTGAGTTCGAGCATTTATAAATGTCTGTACCCTATTTGGGTAGGGCTACATATAGTAGATATTATGAATAAAAACGATAACGTATTAGTATATGTAGTGTTTAGAACTCAAAAGATACTTTGTGGTGCTAGGCAGAATTCATATCTCACTTTATGGCCATTAACATGACGGCTGAATCCTTTAATTAGGGCTTGCTGATTAAATCTAAAAACATTGACAGATAAAAGTTTTAACCTTTTTAGGTCTTGAAAAAGTACAAGGTTTTCGTTATAGGAAGCTCAAAAAGTGAGAATTTTAGGTTGACGCGAGCCAGAAAAATCAAGGGATGATTCTTCCTCCTGTCTCCTCTAAATTACCCATTTCTCCTGTCTCCTGTCTCCTGTCTCCTGTCTCCTCCCCTCACCCATAAGACTTTTTCAGCAAACCCTAATTATGATCGAACACAAAATTTTAGTAATTGTAGTATCATATATTTCATAGTTCATAATCCTTAATAAATAAGCTTTGATTCAATCGGAGACTTTAGAATTACTAGAATGGCCTCGCTTGTGTCAACATCTGGCCACTTTTACGGCGACTAAATTGGGTGCAATTGCGACTCATCATTTACAAATTCCGTCAACAAGGGCGGAGACAATACAGTTATTAGCCCAAACTCAGGAAGTATACAAACTAGAAACTCTTCTCACACAGGGTTTGTCTTTTGACGGGATTGAAGATATTGGTGATTCCCTCGAAAGAGCAGAATTAGGTGGTATACTTTCTGGTGGTGAACTTTTAGCTATTGCTACAACTCTGTCTGGTGTTCGTAAGTTACGTCGGGCAATTGATAATTATGAGTCAGAATATGAGTTGTCTGTTTTGCCGGAATTGGTAGCTGATTTGCGGACTTATCCAGAACTAGAACAAGAAATTCACCGTTGTATAGATGACCGGGGGGATGTTACGGATAGGGCGAGTCCTAAACTGGCAGGAATTCGTGACAAAATGCACAATCTCCGGCAGCGCATTGATAATATTCTCCGCAGGATTTTACAAAGCAAGGCTAATGCTATTCAACAACCTATTATTACTCAACGGGGCGATCGCTTTGTAATTCCTGTTAAGGCTCCTCAAAAGGATGCTGTACCTGGTATTGTTCACGATACATCAACAACCGGTTCTACATTATACATTGAACCTAATGCGGTTGTCAACCTTAATAATCAAATGCGACAACTGCAACGTCAAGCTCAAAGGGAGGAGGAAGCTATTCGCCAAGCTCTGACTGAGCAAGTGGCGGAAGTTAAGGAAGATTTAGAGCAGTTATTGGCGATCGCTACTATTATTGATTTAGCTACAGCTCGCGCTCGTTATAGTTTATGGTTAGGAGCTAATCCTCCTCGGTTTACTGACCCAGACTCTGACCAACATACAACTATGCGTCAATTGCGACATCCCTTGTTGGTATGGCAACAGCAGCACGAACAAGGAAGTTCGGTAGTACCTATTGATGTGAATGTTAGACCGCCAGTGAGAGTGGTGGCGATTACAGGTCCTAATACTGGTGGTAAAACTGTTACTCTGAAAACTCTGGGATTAGCTGCATTGATGGCAAAGGTAGGGTTGTTTATTCCTGCTAATGACCCTGTGGAGTTGCCTTGGTTTGAGCAAATATTAGCCGATATTGGTGATGAGCAGTCTTTGGAGCAAAGTTTATCTACTTTTTCTGGTCATATTCGGCGAATTATTAGAATTTTAGAAGCGGTAGATGGAGAGGAGTCAGGAGTCAGGAGTCAGGAGTCAGGAATTAGTAGTGAGAAGTCAGAGTTCAGAAGTCAGAAGTCGGAAGTAGTTAATAATTCAAAAGTCAAAAGTCAAAAGTTAAAAATAATAGATGTTGATAATTTTTCTGAGGATGAAAATAATTCTGGATTGAGAATTGAGAATTCAGAATTTACAAGTAATTCAGAAGTAATAGAGGTGGATGATTTTTCTGAGGATGAAAATAATTCTGGATTGAGAATTGAGAATTCAGAATTTACAAGTAATTCCAAAGTAATAGAAGTTGATGATTTCTCTGAGGATGAAAATAATTTAGAAGTTGATGATTTTTCTGAGAATGAAAATAATTCTGAATTCAGCAGTAATTCAGATGAAAATAATTCAGAGGAGGATGATTTTTTTGAGAATGAAAATATGGAAAATTCTCATTTATCTTCTACTTTAGTTTTGTTAGATGAAATTGGTGCTGGTACTGACCCGACTGAAGGAAGTGCTTTGGCAATTTCTCTATTGCAATATTTGGCAGATAACACATTATTAACAGTAGCAACTACTCACTTTGGAGAACTAAAAGCTCTCAAATATGAAGATGAAAGATTTGAAAATGCTTCCGTAGAATTTGATACTAATTCCTTACAACCAACTTATCGTCTACTTTGGGGAATTCCTGGGCGGTCTAATGCTATGACTATTGCTGGTAGATTAGGTTTAAAACAGGATATTATTGATAGAGCACAAAATTATGTCGGGGAAGATTCTGAGGATGTAAATCAGGTAATTGCTGGTTTGGAGGAGCAAAGACAAAAGCAGGAAACTAAGGCAAAAGAAGCATCTGAATTATTACAAGAAACTGAGTATTTGCATCGGGAAGTTGCTCGAAAAGCTGAAGCTTTGAAGGAACGGGAACGGGAATTAAAGTTGGCGCAGGAAGTAGCGGTACAGGAAAAAATTGCTGAGGCAAAAGCAGAAATTGCGACAGTTATTCGGAATTTGCAACAAGGTCCGCTGACTGCTAGAAATGCTCAGAAAGCAACTAATGCTATTAATGAAATTTCTGAGAAATATTTGCCTTCTCGTACTCTCCCACCAAAGAAACCTGGTTTTATGCCAAAAGAGGGCGATCGGATTAGAATTCCGAAGATTGGGCAAACGGCAGAAGTGTTGACTGCTCCTAATGAAAATGATGAGTTAACTGTTAAATTTGGGATAATGAAAATGACAGTTAATTTGAGAGAAGTTGAATCTCTTGATGGTGAAAAGGTAGAGTCTTTTAAGAAGAGTAAAAATGTAGAATCTCAAAAGACTAAAAAGTCAGAAAGTAAGCCTAAAGAAACTCAGTCGGAAGTTACTTCTAGTGGTTTAGCTGTTCGTACTTCTCAAAATAGTATTGATATTCGTGGGAGTCGGGTGGCGGATGCTCAAATTGAAGTAGACAGGGCATTGTCGAAGGCGATCGAATATGGTTTGTTGTGGATTATTCATGGTAAGGGTACTGGTAAGTTGAGGCAAGGTATCCATGAATTTTTGCAGGAGCATCCTTTGGTGGAACGTTATGAATTAGGTGGTAGAAGTGATGGGGGTAGTGGGGTGACTATTGCTCATTTGAAGTAGGGGAGCCGCCAGACACAGATTTGGGCACGGATGCACAGATGGATTTAGGGAACAGAGAAAGGAAGAGTTCTAGAAACGGAAGGCAGAAACCACCTACAGAGGCGAGATGATCCGAAAACCTAAATCTTTGCCGGAGAATTCGGCATTGTGGTCGAAACGCATGGCACTCTTCCAACCGCCACGGATGATTTTTGTAATTCCTCCAGTTTCCCAGGCACTACAATCATTAGGCGCTCTATTATAATTATCATGCCAGACATCCTGACACCATTCCAAGACATTACCGTACATATCGTATAAACCAAAAGCATTGGGAGGAAAACTCCCCACATCACAAACATAATTACTGTAGCTAACTAAACTAGGGGAAATACTCGAACCAAAATAGAAAGGAGTAGTCGTCCCAGCACGGCATGCATATTCCCACTGACTTTCATTGGGCAAGGTATAAGTTTTCCCAATTTTCCCAGACAGCTTTTTACAAAACTCTCTGGCTTTATGCCAGTTAACTTTTTCTACTGGGCGCTTCTTTCCTTTAACCTCAGAAGGATTTTCACCCATAATGACTTGATATTGTTCTTGAGTAATAGGGTATTTACTCATATAAAAAGGTTAGAGAGTAACTTCATGTTGCGGACCCTCACTAGAGAGTCTTTTAGGCTCATCTTCCGGCGAACCCATGAGAAAACTTCCCCCAGGAATATAAACCATTTCTAATTTAATACCATTACCTAAATCTTCTATTTTTTGCCTAGTATTTCCCTGGGTGCAAACGATATTGCCTGAGTTATCGACAGTTAAAACTTCAAAAGTAAATAGCTCTTCTTTTTCTGATTGAGTCATTTTTAATTATCTATCAGTTATTTTTTTTGTTGAATAAAAAATCATGCTTAAATACGAATTAACCATAATAACATTTATTATCTTGAGAATATCAGAGTTTTTGCTCGAAGGCAACCCTTTTCCGCACAATTTTCAGGAGCTTCACACAATGATAATTCTTGAGCATTTACTTTCGACATTGACAGGGGAAATTTTTTCATTCCTATTCCCTACTCCCTACTCCCTACGACTGAAACTGACTGAATAACCAAGTTTAAACTTGGGTTTGATTGTCTTGACGAGTGCGTTGCAGTGCTTCCTCTAATAAAAAAATTGCTAAATCAGGCAAAACTTGAGACTGGTTAATTCTTTGACTACCTCTATTGGCAATGGCAAAGGCAATAACTTCTAAGTTCTGCACGTCAACTATCCAATATTCAGAAACATTCATTGCTTCATACAACAAACGTTTTTCCCCTTTATCATCTGCTAGGGAAGTATTGGCAATTTCTATAACTAGATTTGGTGGAGGATAAATATCTAGGTCAATAGTAGATGCTTCCCAAGAAACTATATCTGCGTTTTCTCTAAAATAATAGGAAGCGTCTGGTTGAGCTGCTCGAAGTCCAGTTTTGCGATAAGTACACTCATTTCTGCAATCTATTTAATATCGAGCGTTCGTTATATAAAAATTATATTTTTCTTGAGCTTGGGCAACTCCTTCTCGCACTGCTTGACGAATTTCATCTCAGTCTTGCGCAGTTATAGGTTCGGCAGCGCCAGACTCTATACCTTCAATTAACATTTTTTCTGAGCGTTGGTTGGCTTGGCGTTGTTGGTCTTGCTGCACTAGGAGCATAAAATACTCCCTGGCATTTTTATAACTACCAAATTTTAGTTGTTCTTCAACGTAGACTCCCAAGGAGTCAGGTAGAGAAATTATTATATTTTCCATACTACTGGAGTTTAGACTAAAATTATTGGTAAAATCTAGCCCCCCAACCCCCTTCCCTGCAAGGGAAGGGGGGGAATATTCTCCCTTCTCCTTGCAGGAGAGGGGTCGGGGGAGAGGTCTTCTGGGTTGCTCAAACTTGCTCAAAATTGAAGTTAAAGAATATTGTAGCGTTTTTGAGCAAAGTCTTAATCGCAAAGATGCTTTATGCTCTCATCATCAGTAGTTTTGAGGTAAGCACTCGCCCAGTTACAAGCACGGTTGAGTAGGTCGTCTAAGTCTGCGTTTAATAGCAATACTCCTGACTGGTTTTGTACGGCGATCGCTTTCCCATCAGGACTAATAGAGGCAAAAATGTTTCCATCAGGACTAAAAACTATCTCTTGAACAGGATGTTTATGTCCTTTAAGAGTTTTGATTTCTTTACCATCTTTACTCCTCCAAAGCTTAATAGTTTGATCTTTACTAGCTGTAGCAATTATTTCACCATCAGGACTAAATTTCACATCATTAATATCTTCATAATGTCCCTTGAGAATAGTAATTAATTTTCCATTACGATTCCAGAGTTTGACAAAATTACCAGAAGTAGAAGCAATAACCTTACCGTCTGGATGTAATTTAATATTATTAATTCCATAATCATAAATTTTATATGGCTTCATTGGAGTTCCATCACTTTTCCATAACTTAATCATACTCTTTTCTAGTCTGTCTTTGTTGTAGCTAAGAGTAATAATAATGTTACTGCCACGGCTAAAGTCAAGACTTTTTACTATATCTGGATGATCTAATTTGCCAATATAAGTACCATCTCCTCTCCAAAGTTTGGCAAAATTATCATCGCCAATAGAAGCAATAATTTGACTCTCTGGACTAAAAATTATCTGTTTAACTTTCTGATAATTTCCGTCTAAATCTCTAATTAATTTCCCATTGAGATTCCATAGTTTGACTTGATTATAACTTTGAGTAACGATTAATTGTTTATCTGGACTGAGAATTATTTTTTCAATTTTTTTATTATGAGCATCAAAAGAATTAATTAATTTGCCATTCCTACTCAAAAAAATGACTTGATGCTCACTTATAACAGCAACACTCTGACTATTTGGACTAAAAAAAAGCTTTGGAAGTTTTTGATAATTTCCTTTTGATTCTATAATTAATTCACCTTTGCTATTCCATAGTTTAATTCTATTTTTACTTGTAGAAACAATTGTTTTGCTGTCTGGACTGAAAGAAAGCTTTTTTATCCCATCATGTTCTAAACGTTTGATAAAGAGACCATTACTACTCCATAAATTAATCAAATTATCATTACTAATAACAGCAATTGTTTTGCTGTCTGGACTGAAAGAAAGGCTTTTTATTCCATCATGTTCTAAACGTTTGATTAGAAGACCATTGGTATTCCATAAATTAATCAACTTATTATTAACAATAGCAGCAATTGTTTTTCCATTATTGCTAACACTGATACTTTTTACAGATTTAGTATTCTGCTGTAAAGATATTTCTCTTCTATCAATATTCCATAGCTTGGGAGTATAATTATAATTCGTATATCTACTGTTATAAATAAGAAGATTTTGATTGTCAGGACTAAAACTAAAACCATTATAATAATAATGTATTGGTATAGTTGTAATCAAAGAATCATTTTTTTCTTGAATTTCTATTATTTCAGGCTTTGACATTTCATCATCAATAACAGTTGCAATTAAATTTTTGTTAAATCTAAAGTAAAAATTGTTATTAAACCTATTATCCAACAACTTCCAAAAAATAGAATTGGTTTTCCAAAGCCTTACTGTATCATCATTGCTAGCTGAGGCTATGAATTTGTCATTAGGACTAAAGCTCAAATGAGAAATACTTTCTTGGTTACTGTCTAGAAAAGTTCGATAAGTTCTATTATATATATATATATATATTGCTATTACGCCATCTTCTCATTTCCTTTTCTATATCTAGTGTTAAAGAAGAATAATTAGTAGTAGCTATAATTTTTTGATCGTCGCTAATAACATTATGAGTATAATCTTCTAAAGATTCACCATATCTTTTAATAAGTTCTCCATTCACTTTATAAACTTTAAAATCATTGCCTCGACTAGACAAAATAATAGTTTCATTATCTATAAACTTAATATCAGTCGTAGCATAATTATCAATCTCCACTTCTTTCTTTTCATAAATAAACCAAAGTTTGACATTATCATAATCATCAGCAGAAGCAACAATTTTAGCATTAGGGCTAAAAGTAACGTGAGTAACAGGAGCAGTATGACTGTCAAAATTTTTAACTAAACTACCATCTTTTACACTCCAAATTTGAACTTTTCCATCTTTACAACCTGTCGCTACAAACTGATTATCTGAACTAAAACTAACATCCAATACATCGTCACTATGTTCTAAAATAATCTCCTTTCTACTATCATCTATCCATCTAATTATCGCTAGATCGTCTTTACTAGCAGAAGCAACTATTTTACCATCAGAACTAAAACTAACTTGAGTAATATCATCAGTATGTCCCTCAAAAGTTTTTTTCTCTTGACTACCATCAACCGACCAAACTTTTACTGTATCATCTTTACTCCCGGTGGCAATCATTTTCTCATCATTACTAAAGCTAACGTGAGTCACGTCATCCTTATGTTCTTCAAATCTATTAAACTCTTTTACTTCCTGAATTGCTGTACTTAATTCTGACAAAATTTGTAGTTTAGTTCCTGAAGTTGCTCCCAAAGATAACGTTTTTAAATTTTTTCCCGCTTCAATAGCAGATACTAAACGATCTAATTCTGTCTTATCCTTAGAAACTGCACTTAAACCTAACAAATAAGTGTTAATTCCGAATAAGGTTGCCGCAACAGCAAGTCCTCCAACAGCTAACACCATTCCCCCTAAAGTAATAGCCGCGCGACGGGCAGCATTTAGTTGCTTTTGCAAAGCCTCATTTAACATTTTTTCTGTCTGTTTGCGCAGCTCTCTTTCCTTCTCCAACTCAGCAGATATTTGAGCTGCTTCTGACATTTCTTTTCTGACAAAATATGCTAAATAATCGTGAACTAATTGATAATTATCTGACGGACTTGCAGGAATTCTAAATACTAATCTAGACTTAACTAAAACAGTCAAAATTAATTCCATCCGTTCAGGTTTCTCTGTATATTCCTCTAGTTCCACCCGACTTTTGAGCGGGCGAGTATTATTCTCATCTGTGAGGAAATATAAAACTACTTTTGCTAACCTTTCATTCTCCGGTCCACAATACTTAATTACCTCTTCTAAATACCGCCCGACGAAAGCTTGTTTCGGACCCTTTTCTTGATACTCTGCTAAAGTAGTAATATTCTCGCTTTGTAACTGCGACCCCACAATTTGTAATTCAATTGGTCGGACAGTCTTCAAATCTCCTGCTAAATCTTTGACTAATTCATCTATTAGTTCTGGGGTTAAAGTAAAAGTAGTCTGGGATGTTATTCCTTGAATTACAGATTTAGCATTTTCGATAGAAAAATCACCAATATAATAGATATGCTTTTTGCTGAGAATATCGTTGTTAATAATATCTAAACTGACCAGACGATTACATTCTAAAAGATAGTTTATGAAATATTCCCGCAGGGAAATAATTACATTGACAAAAGAAATTTTCAAACATTCTTGGAGAAAATTATAGAATTGTAGTCGTTGATTTATATCCTTGTTATTAAAGAAAAATTCCTCAAATTGGTCGAAGATTAAAACTGTCACCCTATTCTGTTTTTCCTGAGCTTTTAAAATTGCCAGTAAGTCGTCATTAGAATTAATCAAACTATAGCAGTTCTTTAATCTATCAGGTACAGTTTTAGATTCCCCCTCCGCTCCCCTTGTTAAGGGGTAAGTCTTCAAAGTCCCCCTTTCTAAGGGGGATTTAGGGAGATTATATTCCCTATTTTCCAATTCTGAAATAGCCTTTGCCAAACTATCGCCAAGGTTTTCTCTCCAATTAGTATAAACTTGCTGCAAAACTGGCAAAAGATCCCTAGCATCTACAGAGTCTCCTTTGAGAATTGGAATTAATCCAGCTTCCACTAAAGAACTTTTACCAACTCCAGAAGAGCCATACAAAATTGTGAATCTATGGTGAGAAACTTTAATCCGACCGACTAAATTTTCCACATCCGGCAACCTACCAGAAGTAGCTATTTCTTGAGTTAGTTTTTCTGATGCTTGAATCGAGGATAAAGCTGGATTAGTTCGATGTTTTCTTGGTTGTAATTTGCCTGCTCCAATAAAAGCTTTAATCGCAAATTGAGTCTCAATTTCTTGTTGCTCTAGTTTTTGATTAAATGCCGTTAAATAATCTCCTTTGTGGAAATAGCAATTTCCTAATTCTTTCAGGATTAACCGATAAAGTTCGGGGTCGTAACCAGGTTTAGTAATATTTTTTGCTTCCTCTAAAGTTGTAACTGCTTTTTCTGCTTGGTCAAGATTTTTTTGAGCTTTAGCTAAAGAAAATAAATACCAACCTTTGTGATAGTGGAGTTCCCAATCTAATACTTGGTTAGTTTTTTCAGAATCATTCGATATTTCAGCAACAGCTTCTGCTAGTAAAGATAATGCTTGTTCAGCTCTTAGTTTTAGCGGTAATTTTACCAATTCCCAAAACTAGAGAAACTCCCTCATCATCACTAGCTTTGACTTCCCCAATACCAGGCAAACCTGCTTCTACAGAAAACTTACCTTCCGAACTAGCAGAAATTTTACCAACCCCAGGCAGTGCAGCTTCCGCAGATAGGTCAATTTCCGTTTGTAAAACTTTGACCGCTCCGTCAATGATTCTTTGGAAACCTCTTGGTTGAGGCAAACTAATTTTTTCCAAACTCTCAATACTTTCCGTTACCCGCCGAGCGATCGCCAACATAATATCCCCAATATCAACATCACCCATTTCTAAATCTTGAGAAGATTCAAAATAGACCACATGAAATTCTGCTTTTTCTAATGCAGCTTTTAGTCGTAATAATTCTGTAGACTTGCCACAACCAATATGACCTGTAAACAATTCACAAGTAGGTTCATCTGGAGAAAAGAATGTAATATTATCCCTAAGTTCTTCAATAATTTTACCCCCTCGCACTTCAGAAAAATCTATGTAATACTTTTGGTCTTCTGGACTATTTGCTTGAAGAACCTGACTGGGGTTTGTTGCTTGATAAAATTTCTGTAAATCTAGTGCCATAATATCTCTTCTAATTTTTAATATAGCTAGTGCTAGGATATTTCCTTATATTCAATCAAGAACGGGTTTCCTTGAGCTAATTATCAATTATCAATTATCAATTATCCATTATCCATTATCCATTAATTACTATCTCGTTTTAATAAAAATTTGATTGAAGTAATATGTTCCTTCAGAATTTTTAGCAATACCAATACCCGTTAAATTATAGTCACCTATCATATTTTTATGATGACCATGACTATTAATCCAACCAATAACAGCTTGTTCTCCAGGATTACTATAACCAAAATTATTAGCCAAATTTTCAGCAGCACTTCTGTAAGTAACTTTTTGACCGATTATTTCTATTCTTTCTTTAAATCCATCATGGCTAAAAGTAGCTTTTCCACTAGCCATTTCTTGAGCATGAATTGCAGCTTGTTGAGCAATAGTATTATCCCACTCTAGAGGAGGCAAATTTTGAGATTTTCGATATTGATTTATTTGGGCAAAGACAGATTTTTTCAATCTACTAACATCAGGTGAAACTGTTACATTTGGTCTATAAATAGGAGTTTGTCTAGGATTTTTAATTTCTGGCATTTCTGGCAAATTTTCGATTAATTGTTGATAATTACAACTACTCAAAAATATTGCCAGACTCCAGAAAATTTGTTTTAAATATTTATGATTCATTTGCCAACTCTACGACTAATATCATGTTTATATAGCAATCCTATTTTATTTGTGTCAAAAATCTTACTACTTTTTAGGGAACACTTAACTGGGAACACTTAACTGGTAAGAGTTTCAGTTTTTTTATTTACTTTTTGATTACCCGCAACCTATGGGCAGATTGCTATATAATTAGTTATAGTTTTAGGACTTACGCAGATACCATGTATGTAGCGTAAAAAACTATAACGTTATAGTTTTTGAACTCTATATATAGTACCTTTGCGTAAGTCCTAAATTTGTAGTTGGGCTTTAGCCCCATAAATATTGATATTAAAGCTAAAGCCCAACTACTAGCATAATTATAACTAAACTAAATTACCCTTCCAAAAACTTCGCCACCGTTTGCACGTCCTTATCCCCACGTCCGGAGCAGTTAAGCACAATACGCGGACTACCGCTTAACTGTGGACAAAGAGTTTCCAGATAAGCGATCGCATGAGCAGTCTCCAAAGCTGGAATAATACCCTCCAACTGAGACAAACGTTGAAAAGCATCCACCGCTTCCTTGTCAGTCACACCATAATATTCAGCCCTACCACGATCCTTCAAAAAACTATGCTCAGGACCTACTCCAGGATAATCTAAACCAGCACTAATAGAATGTGGCTCTATTATTTGACCTTCCTCATCCTGCAACAAATAACTCATCGCCCCATGCAAAACACCCACGCGACCAAGAGTCAAAGTTGCAGCGTGCTTATTCGTATCAACTCCCTCACCAGCAGCTTCCACACCGATCATCCGCACCGACAGATCGTTCATAAACTCATGGAATAAACCCATCGCATTAGAACCCCCACCAACACAAGCCATCAAAATATCAGGTAAACCGCCCCACTTTTCCAAACATTGAGCGCGGGTTTCCACCCCAATAATAGCATGAAAGTCACGCACCATCATCGGGTAGGGATGGGGTCCAGCAACCGAACCCAGAATATAGTGAGTTGTCTCCACATTAGTCACCCAGTCGCGAATAGCTTCCGAAGTCGCATCTTTGAGAGTGCCGGTGCCAGCAGCCACTGGTCGCACCTCTGCCCCCATCAGTCGCATTCTGAATACATTTAGAGCTTGACGTTCCATGTCGTGAACGCCCATGTAGATGACACACTCCAACCCAAACCGAGCGCAAACCGTAGCAGTCGCAACACCATGTTGACCTGCACCTGTTTCAGCAATAATGCGTTGTTTGCCCATTCTCCGAGCTAATAAAGCTTGGGCTAGAGCATTGTTGATTTTATGCGCTCCAGTATGGTTGAGGTCTTCCCGTTTCAGGTAGATTTGTGGCCCTGTGCCATCTGGTCTAGCATAATGAGCCGTCAGACGTTCGGCGAAGTAAAGAGGGCTAGGGCGACCTACATAGTCTCGTAATAGTTGTTGGAGTTCGACTTGGAAAGTGTGGTCTTGACTGTATTTTTTGTAGGCTGCTTCTAGTTCAAATAGGGCTGGCATTAACGTTTCTGGGACATATTTACCACCAAACTGGCCAAATCTACCCAGGCCATCGGGTTGTTGAGTTGAGGTTGGATTTAAGGGTGTAGTAGTCACAAATTGTTTCTAAATAATGGAACAATTTTCATTATATGTATGCTGGTTGCCAGTAGTTTAACTAAGTTGAGAATCATTGATTTTGATTGTTATAATATTGGGTATATTAGAGACTGTTTGTAAAGGAAATATAAAAAGGATATAGGGAACAGGGAACAGGGAACAGGGAATAGGGAATAGGTATGGAGGGAGGAAGAAATCAAGACAACTATTTGTAAGTTAAAAATCTGGGAATATATGTACCTTTAAACCTCTGGTATCTAGGAAATTTCAATCTCTTGAAGTACTACCGCTTTTAGATTTTAGTCATTATTTGCTCTGTTAAGACTTATTTTACAAACAGTCTCTTAAGGTTAGATAGTATTAAATAATTTGCCAAAAATCTCAAAATAGATGATCTAGTCTGAAATTTTTACCACTGTATTCCTTTCTGTTCCCTATTACCTAATTCTCTAGGTATTTTTTATAGAACCTTAATCAAGCTCCTATGTAGTTTAAAAATTGCAACTTAAATGTTTCTTGGCTCTAGTATTTATTTTTATCAAAATTTTTAAGGAAATTTTAACTTTTGCTTGTAGATGTCAAGTAGTTATAAGTTTTGTAAAAAATTGTTGTAAAAATCAGACTAGACTTTCAAAAAGGCACAAAATAATTAATATAAACTCTCTCTATCTATAAAGAAGAGAAAGACATCTAAAATAAAAAAAATTTAGATGAAAACATCAAGAAAATATTAAGAGAATACTATGGAAGTAGAAGAACTTTTGACACGTTATGCTGCCGGGGAAAGAAATTTTCGGGATATTGAGTTGTTCCGATCTGAACTGAGTAATATTAATTTAGCTGGTGCAAGTTTGTTTCGTGCTAACTTGTTCCGGGCTAATCTATTTAGGGCAAATTTGATTGGCGTTAATCTGTACAATGCTACTTTGATTGGTGCTAATTTATATTGTGCAGATTTGAGTGGCGCTAACTTGAGTGGTGCTAACCTGACTCGTGCAGATTTGAGTGGTGCAAATTTGAGTGGTGTTGACTTGAGTGCTGCTGACTTGAGTGGGGCAATTTTGAGTTATGCTAATCTCAGCTATGCTGACATGAGTCGTGCTAATTTACATAAAGCAATCCTAATTGATACAAATTTAACTGGCGCAAACTTAAGTGGTGCTGATCTCAAGGATTCTCAGATAACTGGGGTAAATGTGACTGAGACCAAATTTTCTCTGGGTATCGGTTTGTCTACAGAGATGAAGCGAGAGTTGCAACAGCAAGGAGCGATAATTGAGGATATGCCAGAAGAACCCCATGCAAGTAGATTATTGAGTCAGATTTAATAAACTTGTCGCTTTATAACTGAAAAAACTGGCAAACCCTTGTCATATCAGGATTTTAGCCATTTCCCAGGAAAAAATTAGAATTAGTGCTGTGTCTTAATTTGAGCGATTTTTTTCATCTATTTAGGGACAACTCTAATGATACTGAATCCCCCAGAATTTGGCAAGTACAATTCTGGGGGAATTGGTAAACTCAGCTAATGCTTCCTTCAAGCAGAAGAAAAGTTAGCTCTTATTGAGAAACTTATGAGACAATCTAGACAAATACGACAACTTCTCAGCACCTTCAGGGTAATCGTCTCCCGCTCGATCATTTCTGTATTGGTAGTCTGTAGCCTGCTCATGATATTTGCCCCCTCCACTACCCCAATAGCAACAGCCTCCACCGGGAACAGTGTAATGTTGGTGCAAACTCCAGTCCCTTCAAAAGCCAGCACACCAGATGAAGCAATTAATGAAGATTTAGATGATGTAAAACTTATACGCGAATATATCAGTACAACTAAGGAAGGAAGCATTTCTTCTATCTTTACTATCTTCTTTTTAACTATTGGGCCGCTCAAAATTGTACCTACTTTTGCGAGTCTGACTGCCAATGCTGACGACACACTCCGCAAGAAAATGGCATTTCGTGGGTTTTGGATTTCGACCTTAGTTGTGATGTTGACTGCCCTTTTTGGTATAGGACTACTGGATAAATATGGAATTCCTATTTCAGCTCTGTTCATGGCAGCAGGGATTGTACTGTTTTTAGTAGCACTGAGAATGGTAATGGCGCAGTATGGCTCGGCGGCTCCCCCCCCATCTCCTCCAGAAAATCCATCCCTTAATTTAGTTCTTACTCCCCTAATTTTTCCTACAATCTTGACCCCCTACGGAATTGCCATAGTCATGATTATCATGTCTATTCTCAAGAAGGTAATAGGCAATGAAGTTGTGGTTTTGGGAATGTTAATGCTGGTGATGGTACTCAACCTGTTGAGTATGCTCTATGCTCGTCAAATTCTCAAGGTTTTGAAGCCATCAATCCTCAAAGTTATCGGACTGGTGTTAGGCATTATTCAGCTTTCTCTAGCTATTAGTTGGATGTTCACAGCTATTAGAATGGAAGCTTTAGCAATTCGAGCAATTTTGACATCCTGACCTTTTTTCTTACCTACTTCAAATGTTTATCAAAAAAATCTATTGCCATATCCATCAAACCAGGATCAAAATCTACTCCCCTACCATGGTAATGTCCCCACTCAGGTTTTCTAACCAACTCAACTTCTACACCTTTTTCTGATAAAGCATCTGCCAATAAAACACTTTGACTTATTGGTATCACTTTATCCTTTTCTCCGTGCATAATTAGAAAAGGTGGATCTTGAGCATCAATATGAGTAATGGGATTAGCAAGAGCTGATAATTCTAATTTTTCTGAAACAGGTCCTCCTAATAATAGATGGGTTACTAGAGTATACAGATACCATTCTTTGTCTTTGTACTTTTCCTCAACAGCAGCAGTAACAGGTTCTTCAAAAGCGGGAGGGACTTGAGTAAAATCTGTAACTGGATACCATGCACAAACAGCTTGTACCGCACTAGATATTTCTTGATTGTTTGTGTCTGACAATTTTTTCACCCCTGCTGATGTTCCCAACAAAGCACTTAAATGACCCCCAGAAGAAGGTCCCCAAACGCCAAAATTATTGGGGTCTAAATCATATTTATCTGCATTTTTTCGCAACCAACGCACTGCTGTTTTAACATCCTGAATTTGGGCAGGGAATAGAGCCTCATTACTAAACCTATAACTAATGCAAGCCATCGCATAATTTCTGGGCACGACAATTTTACCAGGGCAATATTCTTTTGTTCCGCCTAGCCAACCTCCACCATGAATGTAGATCAAGAGAGGCAAAGGTTTGTCTGGTTTTATCTCTGGTAAATATAAATCTAAAAGCAGTGATTTTTCCTGATTTTGAAAATTATAATTCCCATAAACAAGATTTTGTAAAACTTTAACTTCTATCGGCTTTTTCTGACAACTTGTAATTAATAATGTCAACACCAGCCACAAAAATTTGGAAATAATATTGTTGATTTTTTTTGAATAACTCATACTTGCAAAAACACTACTTTGATAAAAATCATAGATTAGAATGCAGCGAAAATTAAGTCAAGCACTCAATTGGGAACTCAAAAATCCAAAAGTTGTGAAGATATTCTCATCAGAACAAACATTAATCACTTAACTGCAAACCTTATATGAAATACAAAAAATTCTGCAAATATACAAATCACTCCATCACCCCATCCCCCATTCTTACAAGGGTATGTTTTTTAGAATTATGCTCTTGGGTGTGGTCTGTGTGGGGAGAGGGGGAAGTGTGGGGAGAAATTTTGAACCATATTTTGTATAAAAAAGCGCCCTTTTGTTAAGATTTTATACTGAATAAAATGATTACTCAGCCCTTTGTTAAAAACATACACTTGTAAGATATCCCCATCTCCCCATGTCCCTATCAATCTTTAGTAGTAAACATTAACGTATTTCATATTAATTCTTACTTCTGTCTCCCGATATCCTGAATTCCTGCTTCAAATATAGCAGCCACTAGGGCAGTTAGAACATTCTCGCGACTCTCAAATTTAGTCCGTGCTGCGAATTTGACTTATGACTTATGACTTATGACTTCAACTATACCAGCAGCTTGCTTTATCGGTGCAAGCAACTCCATTGGTAAGTTCAGCATATTTAAGGTAGTTTCCTCTTTTCCCTGGCTATTTGGTCCGTGATAGTCACTCCCACCGGTCATCAATAACCCATACTTTTTACACAACTCTTTTAAATTTTGCACTTGAGTCGGAGAGTGACAGGGATGAAAAACTTCTAATCCCATCAAACCTGCTTCTACCATTTCTGGTAATACCTCTTCCACCTTTCCTCCACGGAATAGATAGGGGTGCGCCCAAACAGCAACCGCCCCACAACTACCCAGCAAATTAATACCTTCAACTATAGAAAACTTCTCATAATGAACATAAGCAGGTTGATCATCCCCCAACCAGCGATCAAAAGCTTCTTGAGGCGATCGCACATAACCTGCTTTAACCAAAGCCATAGCAATATGTGGTCTTCCCGGTGCTATTCCCCCCTCCATTTTTGGCAACTTGATAGGATAACCCAACTTAGCTAAGTTTTCTACCATCAACTGGGCACGTCGATGTCTGCCTGCAATACGATCGCTCAACGGCGAGAGTAACTTATTAGCATCTGGATAAAATCCTAGAATATGAAGGGAAGAATTATTATGAACTGTACTTAATTCTAAACCAGGTACTATTTCTATCTTGTAGTCAGAAGCCATATTAATTGCTTCATCACAACCAGATAATGTATCGTGGTCAGTTATAGCTAATGCTTGTACCCCGCAACTTGCTGCTTTTCTAACCAATTCTGTAGGAGTTAGGGTTCCATCGGAGTAAGTAGTGTGACAGTGGAGTTCTAACATAAGTTTTTTTTTACAATAGTTTTAATAATTGTAGTAACTTTAAATACCCATAATCTTAAAATTATACCAAATTTCAATAAAGATAGTTTTACCAAATTTGCTGATAACAAGGGACTTTACCCAAATTCCCCTAATCCTTCTGGTTTTTACCTTTGACCGAATAATTAAGGTAAAAAGCCTCTCCTTTAAAGGAGAAACAAGCGGTCGTTTGCAAAACATGACCTTAGGATGGGATGGCGAGGTCTCCTTGCTGGACTCCAATTTCCCTTGAGAAGAAAAAATTTTCACGCTCAGCGTCAATCCAATCCGTTTTAGGGAAAGGTAATTATCCATTATCCATTATCCATTATCCATTATCCGTTAATGAAATTCCCCTCATGCTCAATATATAGTAATTCCCATATTAGTGAGTGGCACAAAATATTAGACAACAGGCAACAAAAAAAAGACAAAAAACAACAAATATAAAAGTCTAGCATTAACTTACTGAGAAACGCTATACTAGTTAAAGCAGATTTTGTCTTCCTGATGAATCTGTGATTCCTGTTTTTGATCTCAACGTTGGTTGAAGATCCGCGCTCTCCACTCAGGGAAGCGTACCATGGGAAAACTAATCAAGATTGCGGTTTTATACAGAATATATTAAGTATTAAGTCGTAAATATGTACTAAAATTTCTCTATATCTATTGAGACTAGTTATTACATTTATTGGCTAAAGTTTCAATATACTTAAGGTTGAGAAATCTAGAAGTATTGGTATAAAATATATACCGTTTCACGGAAGTTAAAACTCATGTATGGAGTGCGTAATTCTGAGGTATCCATTTCCTGCGGAAACGAGCCTCGAACGGAATTTAAGACGCACATCTGACACTCAAAAGTCATGCATTAGGATGTTATAGGCTCAAAACTTTGACCCTAAAGTAATTTCCGGAAATTATTTCACATTTCAGTAACATAAGTAATGTAGGCTAAGTTAATGAAATTGGTATTAGATATCAGGGTAAAGGCATCTAATTTGCTGATTCCATTATAAGTTTTTCAAATTCAATAAAGACTATATGTGGAAATTCTATTGTCAAAAAGCGCAATAAAACCAAGCTTATTGAGGTGAGAATATGCCCCAATTTATTGACAAGATGTGTTTCCCCTGTTTTAGATATAAATAAATATAGCATTGTATCTGTTTTCAATGACTTAATTTCATTTTATGAATTCTAAAAGGACTTACTTTCCGGCACTGCTTTAATTGGTCAAGTCACATTTGTATGCGATCGAAATCACCAACTTTTGGTACATGAATCTTAATTTTAAGATAAGAATACTGTTACCAATTAAGATAGGGAAATTTTATATTCAGCAAATAAATATATGGCCACTAATAATGTTATGACATATACAAAACTTAAGGATTATTCAATTTCTAATTTGACAGCTTTAATATCAATGTCTACTAACAAACAATTAATAAAACTGGCCCAAAATTTAGATATACTTAGCCAACGAGGTGCAACTGGCAAAATATTATTAAATACTCCGGTCAAAGAAGGACAACTCGACCTATTCTATGGTAGATTACTCTATACTACTAGCGATATCCACAGAGTAAGGCGTTGGGAACGAGGGCTCAGATTGCACTGTCCTGAGTGGAATCCTACAACGTCACAAATAGTATTAGAACCAGACAAACCTTGGGAATATTTGGTCCTTTATGATGGAATTAGCAAAGATCAAATCACTATTGCTCAAGCAAAAGCAGTCATTCGTACTGTCACCTTAGAAATATTATTTTCCATGAGTCGCTACCCAGACTTAACACATGACTGGGAAGGAAACCCTGATAGTAAATCAGAATTATCTCTTGGTTTATCTTTATGTTATCGCGAAATAGAACCAATTTTCACTAAAGTTGCTCAAATGCAACATATATCCAAAAAATCAGGTTTAGAAAGTTTCAACCCTAACTTTGTTCCTGTTTCTACAAAATCTGTTCCCCCAGAAGCTTTATTTGGTTGGGATAAATATTTACAGGGCGATCTCACGATGTGGGATATTGCTATCAAACTAAATAAATCAGTATTAGCTATAGCTAAGAATTTACTTCCGTTAATTACAAAAGGGTTGGTGAAATTACAAGCAATTCCAGATTTGCCAGAACCGAATTTTAAATCATCTTTAGTAAAAACTAATTCTCAGAAAAAGAAAGACTACACTACACCAAAAACAAAGCAATTAATTGCTTGTATTGATGATAGTCCAGTAATTGCTGAAACATTAAGGAAGATTGTTAAACCTGCTGGATATGACCTGATAGCTATACAAGATCCAATCAAAGGATTTATGAAAATTGCCGAACAGAAACCAGATTTGATTTTTCTTGATTTAGAAATGCCTAATGCTAATGGTTATACTGTTTATCAATTTTTACGCAAAGCACCAGTATTTGCCGAAATACCAGTGATCATCTTTACCAGTCGGAATAATTTGATAGATCGTAGTCGGACTAAATTAATTGGAGCTGCTGAATTTTTGAACAAATCTGCCAAACCACAAGAAATTTTAAAAATTATCGAAAAACATTTGTCTATTACTAATAGCTGATATGACAATCAATAAGTCAATATTACTATTGCTAATGTTACAAAAATATGTTAGTTAATTTTATTATATTGTCGATTTTTTGATAGTACTTAATGCAAAGAAACCTAGCTTTTTCCGAGATGTCTTTATTTTTAAACCAAGGATTGATTTGAGAAGCTGGTTTTCTGGGTTTGCGTGTATAAGTCCTGATTTTAGTTAACTAAATTCACTCTTATTCAAAGTACAGTAAGACAAGAGAAACAAAAAAATTTGATTACTTGAGATACAAGGTGCTAATTATGAAGAAAAATAAATTTTTAGTACAAGATAAAATTATAGTAATCATTAGTAATTATTATTAAATTAGTTTTGAGAGTGGAAAATTAAGCAATGGCAAAGGGAAGTGTTTTAATCGTAGAAGATAGTCCAACAGAAGCTACTATGCTGAGTGAATGTTTACAAAAATCAGGATTTGATGTCTTGAATGTAACTACAGCAGAAGCAGCTAAGGTTATCCTGGTTCAACAAAATTTTGATGCAATTTTAATGGACATTGTACTACCTGGTCAAAGTGGTTATAGTTTGTGTAGAGAGCTAAAAAATCAACAAAATACAGCAAATATCCCAATTATTATTTGTTCTAGTAAGTCAGAGAAAATAGATCAAAAGTGGGGTATGAAGCAGGGAGCATCTGCTTATGTTACTAAACCAGTCGATCAAAAGGAACTTGTGGCAACATTAGAAAAATTGGTTGTTTTAAAAATATAGGTATTTAATGACTAAAGCATTAAAAAAAGCCAATGCCAAAACAACCATTCTTAAATAGTAGTACACAATTTATATCTATAGAAGTCACTAAGACTTTAGAGGTTATACTATCTACCCGCGAGCTGGATGAAGTGATTACCTTAGACCACAGAAAAATCTTACAAATACCAGGTATGCCAACTGTAGTTGCAGGAGTGTTTCAGTGGCAAGGTGAAATTCTCTGGTTAGTTGATATTTCTTATTTGATGGGTTTTGAACCTTTATTATCTACTGGAGATTATGAGCAAAAGTTTCGGGTAGTGAAAGTGAAATTTCGAGATACTTATCTGGGTATTTTGGTGCGAAAAGTAGGTAACTTAATCAATATTGAAAGCGAAGAGATTAGTTCTGGAAAAACCCAAAAAGTAAATTCAGTTGTCGGAAAATTTATTCAGGGAACTTGGACTAATTCAGCAGGAGAAAAAAAGATGATTTTAGATATTGAAGCAATCATCGAATACATAGAAAAAACCTAGATATAAATCTAGTATAGGGCGGTACAAATAATCCATCATCTGCAAAATTCTAAAAGTCTTAACCAATATAGTAATCCTAAATAGATTGGGAACAAAACATCTGGTAAAAAGGCAACAAGCAGCAGGTAACAGGGGTAAGGGTTTTAAAATTTTTATCTATTTTTTACATAATGATTTAGGGTTTCTATAAATACTTTTAACTTTTGCATGGATGACTGCCTTGTAGCGACACTAGTTCCCAAAAATTAGCTATATCTATTAATTAATTCTTCATCTATTAATTAATTCCTCAGTAAGCATCAGTAATAAAATTATGACAACACGCTTTAGAAAAACAAACCCACAAGACAATATAGTGCAAAATGAAGCTAAAGATTACCCTCAAAAATCTAATCAAGAAACTACAGAACCTGAATTAAACAATGAAGAATTGACTATTGTGCCAGTAGAAGTATGGCAGCCAAGTACTAATCAAACATCTAATTCTTCACAAAAATCATTAGGACTAAAATCAAAAACTAACGCCTTAGCAGAGGATTTAGCAGTATTACGCTCTAATTTAGATATCAGAATCGATAGACTTCAATCATTAATAGAAACAGAAGGAGCTGCAGCAGAAAGAGCCGAATTATTAAACGAAATAACCTCTAATATTCGGGAATCTCTCAATCTTAAAGATATATTTAAAACAGTTGTAGAAGAAGTGAGAGATGCTTTACAAACAGACAGAGTAATAGTATATAAATTTGATAAAAATTGGCAAGGCAAAGTCATTGCCGAATCAGTAGACGTGCAATGGCCAGAATCCCTAGGCGCTCAAATAACTGACCCTTGTTTTGCCGACCGTTATGTAGACTTTTATAAAAAAGGGCGGGTAAAGGCAATCGCTGATATCTACGAAGCGGGATTAACTGATTGTCACATTGGTCAACTCGAACCCTTTGCCGTCAGAGCAAATTTAGTTGCCCCCATTCTTGCAAGCGGAGAATTAATGGGTTTATTAATAGCTCATCATTGCGCCGAACCCCGAGAATGGATAGAATCAGAAATCGAATTTTTCCAGCAACTAGTAATTCAACTAGGTTACGCTGTAGACCAAGCGTTACTATTAGAAAAACAACGGGAAGCTACCCAACAAGCTCAAAAATTAAATTACATCAACGGTGAAATTCGTAAATCTCTCAATATTAAAGACATATTAGTTACTGCAGTCGAAGAAACCAGAAATGCTTTAAATTCAGACCGAGTAGTAGTCTACGAATTTGATAGTGACTGGAAAGGCACAGTCATTGCTGAATCAGTTGGCAGTAACTGGCCAAAAGCCTTGGGAGCAAAAATCGCTGACCCCTGTTTTGCTGACCGTTATGTACAATCCTATCAACAAGGGCAAGTTAAGGCCACAGACAATATCGAAGAAGCCGGACTAACTCCCTGTCATATTAATCAGCTTAAAACCTTTGAGGTCAAAGCTAACTTAGTTGCTCCCATTGTAGTTGAGAAGAAACTGCAAGGTCTGTTGATTGCTCACCAATGTTCTGGCCCTAGAGCTTGGACAGAATTAGAAATAGACTTAATGGGGAAAGTTGGCATTCAAGTGGGGTATGCTCTAGACCAAGCATACCTATTAGAAAAGCAACAAGCTGCAGTTAAACAAGCTCGATTATTAAACGAAATTTCCAATAGTCTGCGCACAAGCACCAACACTGAAGCAGTTTTTGATCTTGTCATTGAAGAAGCTCGTAATGCTGTAGGAGCAGACCGCGCCATAGTCTATCAATTTGATGAGGATATGATTGGTACAGTGATAGCAGAATCTGTAGGCCAGGGTTGGACAGCTACTCTGGGTAAGAAAATAGCTGACCCTTGTTTTGCCAAAAATTTTAAACCTTATCTGCGCGGAAAAATTAACAAAATTGATAATATTAATAATCCTAGAATACCTGAGTGTTACTTGAAACTATTAGAACCCTTTGAAGTTAAAGCAAATATTGTTCTTCCAATTCTAGTAGAAGCACAACTATATGGTTTCTTGATTATTCATCAATGTTCTAAACCTCGAAATTGGCAAGAATCAGAAATCAACTTTCTCAAACAGTTAGCTAGTCAAGTCAGCACTGCCTTAGAACAAAAAAAACTTCTAGAACAGCAAAAAGTCGCGACCGAACAAGCACGACGCTTGAATGAAATTAGCTCATTGATTCGGGAGTCCTTAAATGAACAGGATATTTTTAACACAGTAGTGGTGGAAACTCGCCAAGTGTTGGCAGCAGACCGAGTGATGATTTATAAGTTAGATGATGAGTACAATGGTACTGTTGTAGCTGAATCAGTAGATAGTATGTGGCCTACTGCTATGGGGGCAAAACTAGACAGCAAATGTTTTAAGGAACATCATATTAAAGCTTATTTGCGAGGGCGAGTTAAGGTATTCAACGATCTGCATGACCCCTCTCAAACTATGATTGATGATGCTAAGAATACCGAATGTTACTTAAAAGATGCCGAACCTCTAGGAATTAAAGCGACCTTGACAGCTCCAATTATTGTTGGCAAAAAGCTGTATGGTTTCTTTGTAACTAATCAATGTTCTGCTCCCCGGAACTGGAAAGACTCAGAAGTAGATTTTATTAAGCAGTTAGCAATTCAAATCGGTTTTGCAGTCGAACAGGAAAACCTGCTAAAACAGCAAAAAACGACTGTGGAACGGTCTAAAAAACTGAATCAAATTAGCTTAAGGATTCGGGAATCTCTTGATGTCAACCGCATTTTCCGTACAGGAGCAGAAGAGGGACTGAAATTGATAGAAGCTGACCGGGTGGTAGTTTATCGGTTTGATGAAGACTGGGATGGCAAGATTATTAGTGAGGCGGTAAGACAGGGATATCTCAATATTATAGATATGGAAACTGAGGTAACTTGTTTTCCCCGAGATTATGTAGAACCATATCGTCAAGGTCGGATTCAAGTTACACCAGATGTTAGTAAAGCAGGTTTGACAGCTTGTCATGAAGAACAACTAGGAAAATGGCAGGTTAAAGCGAATATGGTGGCTCCGATTTTGGTTAACCAAACTCTCTATGGTTTATTGGGTGTGCATCAATGTTCTGAAACTCGCAACTGGTTAGAGTCAGATGTTGAAGTGTTTAAACAAGTAGCTTTACAGATAGGGTACGCTCTAGACCAGGCGCTTTTGTTACAAGAAATTGAACAAGCTCGTCAAAAAGCAGAAAGTGTATCTATTGAGCAACAACAACAAAAAGAATTACTAGAAAGTCAGATAGAAACGTTTTTGGCAGAAATCGAAAATTCTTTCGATGGAGATTTGACAGTGCGAGCTGCTGTAACAACTGGGGTAATGGGAACGGTTGCTGACTTCTTTAATGCCACGATTGAAAATTTGCAGCAGTTGGTATTGCAGGTGCAGTCGGCAACCAATGTTGTGAGTTCGACAACAGAAAGTAATGAAACAGAAATTAAAGAGTTGTCTGGTGAAGCTCAACGCCAAGCAGAAGCAATAGCTAATGCTCTCCAACAAATTCAGGTCATGGCTAATTCAGTGAAAGCAGTGGTAGCTAATGCTCAACAAACAGAAGCTAAGGTGCAGCAGGCAAATAAAATTCTCCAAACCAGTGATGCTGCTATGAACCGAACTGTGGATGGGATTGTGGGAATTCAGAAAACAGTTGAGGCGACTGCCAGGAAGGTTAAAATTTTAGGGGAAACTTCTAAAAAGATTTCTCGGGTATTGAGTTTGATTAATGATTTGGCAAATCAAACAAATGTTTTGGCATTGAATGCTTCGGTAGAGGCAACAAGAGCAGGGCAAGATGACCAAGGATTTGCTACAGTTGCTAGTGAAGTACGTTCTTTGGCAGAACAGTCAGCTAGTGCTACTCAAGAAATAGAGCAAATTGTCGAGGAACTTCAATCTGGCACCAGTGAAGTGATTAAAGCAATGATAGTCGGGCGAAAGCGAGTAATGGTTGGTACTCAATTAGTTAAGGGGGCACGAAAATCTCTGACAGATGTGTTGAATGTGAGTGGACAGATTAGTGAGTTGGTAGAGGAGATTACTAGTTCTGCTACTACTCAAGCTAATACTTCTGACGCACTGTCAAAAACAATGGAGGAAGTGGCGGCGATCGCTAATCAAACTTCTGAACAATCTATGACTGTAGCAGATTCTTTTGCTAAGTTACTAGCAGTTGCTGGAGATTTAGAAAAGAATGTTGCTGAGTTTAAGGTGAATTAGGATTTGTAAGTATAAACTTGGATAGTGTTATCTGCAGACCAAGTTAAAATTTTGTAGGGGTTTGGTAGCCAAACCCCTACAATTATTTATGGTTTATGTATAGAATCAATTTGGTATCTTTGCAAGCGGTATGTGCTTTTGGCATAGGAGTCATATCATGTCCGCTTGAATAGTTATATTTTGGTGAAAGGAAGGCAGAAGACAGAAGACAGAAAACAGAAGACAGAAGGTTTTTTGCCCATTTTGACCTTAATTTTATACACGCTCCGATGCTACCGGACATGATATCAGGAGTCATAAGTCAGGGGATTAAGAAATAGAATAGGGGAAAAAGCGGATGCAACCCCGCCCCCTTCGGGTATCTCTTTCAGAGACGCTACAGGAACGGCAGTTGCGTGACTGTCGGGAAACCCGCCCAACCCACTGGACTCACCGTCGCACGGCGCAAGGGGTCAGAACGGGGCCAGGTCTCCTAGCCATAGGAACGCTGACCAAGAGAGGGAACGCGCACCAAGCAGGTAGAAAAATGCTCCCTACTCCCCTACTCCCTTAAAAATGTTAAATTAATTTTGCACAGGTACTGATAAAATTATGATTGAAATTGACGATCAAGCCTACGAATTTTTTGTAGAAGAAACTACAGAATTACTGCAAACTCTTGAGCAAGGATTAATTAATATTTCTCAAGAGCATGAACTCCAAACACTCCATAAACTAATGCGGGCAGCTCATTCAATTAAAGGTGGTGCTGCTTGTATTGGTTTAATGGGAATTCAAACAATTGCCCATGACTTAGAAAATGGCATCAGAGCTCTTTATCAGGAAAATACTGTTTTTGACCTGGAGTTAGAGAATTTATTGCTGCAAGCTTTTGACTGTTTACAATCGCCTACTACAGAACAAATTGAAACAGGTAACTATGATGAAAATAAAGCTATTGCCAAGGCAAAGGAAGTCTTTGAGCAGTTGGAAAATAAACTTGGGCATTCTCTCGAAGAAGCAGCAGAGTTTCCAGAAGTACCAATGGAAGAGGGTGATATGGCTAAGTTTCTGTTTACAGAAGAAATACCCTCTGGTTTGCAGCGTTGGGAAAGTTTATTAGCAGGAAAGAATATTTCCGACACTGGTCTATCCCTTAAAGATGAGTTGAAGAGACAAGCAGAAGTGTTTGCGACTTTGGGAACAATGCTTAGTTTGGCTGGGTTTACTTCTATTGCTGAAACTACAATTAAGGCCCTGGAAGTAAATCCCAAATATACAGAAAAAATTGGTCAATTAGCTTTAGCAGATTTTTGGGCAGGGCAAAAAGCAGTATTAGAAGGTGATCGTGTTCAAGGTGGAAATCCGAATGCAACATTGGTAAAATTGACCAAACCATTAAAATCTAAAAAAGCTGTAGCAACTACCAAGCAGAAACAAGTCAATCAAGTTAGTAAAAAATCTAACCTTACCAATCAAAATCAAGGTCAAAAAGCACAGATAACTAATACTACTAAAACCACAAGCTCTAAGACGGCGACAGCATCAGTAAATGTCTCTGAGGAAAAAGATTATAGACCAGAAGTTACTCAAAATTTCAAGCCAGAAAAAGTCAATCAACCTGCTAAAAAATCCAACGTTGCCAATCAAACTCAAGGTCAAAAAGCACAGATAACTAATATTACTAAAACCACAAACTCCAAGACAGCGACAGCATCAGTAAATGTCTCTGAGGAAAAAGATTATAGACCAGAAGTTACTCATAACGAAAAGCAAACTCAGGAAAAACAAACTACCTCCCAACCCTCATCTACTTTAGGTATTAGGATAGACCTTAAACGCCTAGAAATGTTGAATAATTTAGTAGGAGAATTAGCCACTCAAGATAATAGTTTTATTCTCCAAAATCAACAAGCTCAAGCTTCAATAGAAACTTTAGAAAAAGGGTGGCAAAGATTTCAGCAATTAATGATGAATCTCCAAGATATTACCGCCTTTTCTGAGAAACTAAAAAAATCATCAAATCCTCAAAATCATAAACTAGCATCTCTACTAAATATAATACCAAATCTTACAGAAGAAGTTGCTCAAATAGGAGAAGCAGTAGACGATATTAAACTATTACATCAGCAGAGTAAACAAATTGTCAAAAAAAGACAACAAACCTTACAGCAAATACAAAGTCATCTCAATAAAACTCGAATGTTACCTGTGGAATCATTATTTAATAGATTCCCCAGAATGATTAGAGATTTATCAGTGCAAAAGCAAAAACAGGTAAAACTAGAATTAGTTGGGATGAATACTATGTTAGACAAAGCTGTTTTAGAAAAATTATATGACCCCATAGTTCATATATTGAGGAATGCTTTCGATCATGGTATTGAATCAGCAGAAAAAAGACAAGCTAATGGTAAATCAGAGGTAGGGATAATTACTATTAAATCTTATTATCAAGGAAATTATACTTATATTGAAATTAAAGATGATGGTGGGGGTATAGATCTTGAAAAAATTCGGAATAAAGCCATAGTTAAGCAAATTGTCTCTCCTAATGAAGCAGTAAAATTATCAACGAAACAGTTATACCAATTTTTATTCTATCCTGACTTTTCAACTAAAGAAAAAGTGAGTGATTTGTCAGGAAGAGGGGTAGGATTAGATGCAGTACTGCGTCAAATAGAATCATTAAAAGGCAATATTACTATTCAATCAGAAATCGGTCAAGGCACAAGATTTCTGCTGAGATTACCTTGGACTTTGACAATTACAAAATTATTAGTTTTTCGTATGGAAGGCAATTTGTTTGCTATTCCCTTAGATATTTTAGCAACTATTATCTATGCCGAGCCGACTGAGATTCAAGTCAATGAAAAAGGGGAAGAAATCTATTATTTGCGAGGCAAAAAAATATCAATAGCACCATCAATCGTATCAGATTATAATTATCCAATAGTCTTAGAAAATATCCCACAAAAAGCTTTTGAATTTGGCAAAAATCCTTATAGTCAAAAATCTAAAGAAAAGGTAATGTTATTATTAATTTCTGAAGATATAGATACAATTGCCATCAAAATTGAACAAATATTAATGGAACAAAATTTGACGATTAAACCTTTTAACAAGGTTTTAACATCGCCATCATATTTGTATGGTTGTACTATCTTAGGAGATGGTAGTTTAGTACCAGTTATTGACGGAATTAAGTTATTAGAAAAAACCTTAAATCAAACCAGTTTAACTCCTCATAGATTACCTGGTCTTCAGAAGCAATTTAAGCAGTCTACCTTGTCTAAATTGCCAACTATTTTAGTAGTAGACGATTCTTTAACTACTCGCCAAACTATTTCTAAAACTTTGCAAAAATCAGGATATAATGTTGTGCAAGCTCAAGATGCTAAAGCAGGATTAAGACAGCTAGACCAAAATACTTATATTAAGGCTATTATTTGTGATGTAGAAATGCCAGAAATGAATGGTTTTGAGTTCCTGAGTCGTTGTCGTAAACAATATTCTCAGGAGGAAATGCCTGTATTAATGTTAACATCTCGTGGCAGTCAACCCTATCGTCAGTTAGCTAAACAGTTGGGTGCAAATGGCTATTTAACTAAACCTTATTTAGATCAAGATTTAATTAAAAATTTACAAAAATGTTTGATTAATTAATTAATTAATTTAGGGAGGAATCAGCAAGAAAAAACATAAGTAACTAGTCATTTCAGTTAGCCTCCTGCCAGAGGAGCTGCCTCTTGTCGCGCAGCGAAACGCTAACTTTAACATTACTTCCAGCTCAACCCCTAGACTTGAAATTCGTATCGGGGCTAATTTTCTTTTTTATCCTCTTGAAATAGGAGGCTTGAGACCTTATTTATTTGGTCATAAATAAAGTCAACTTTAAATTAGGAGGAGTTATAATTCATAATTAAAATAGTCTAAATAAATTAACTTCCTGTTATTATTTTACGTTTAATTTGTCCTGCTCCTTAAAGTAAATTTAAAATAATATTGATTTGATTAGTTTTAATTTTATTTGAGTTATATCATGTCCGTTTAATTAGTTATAAAAAACTTTCTTCTCTTCTTCATTCTTCTTCCTTCTTCTTCACTCCTGACTCCTGACTCCTGACTCCTTCATCCTTATTCATAAGTATTCAACCGGACATCATATTATATTATTTTTGCCCGAATCCCGAACTATAGAAAAGGAAACCCATAAAGTAAGTGTTTGCTTCTTCAAGCCTTGTGAAGAAAGATTTACTTAAGAGAGAGAGGATAAGGTTTGTTATGATTAAGTCGAGAGACCTTGATATAATTTCAGATAAAATTCTCAGGTTACTAAAAAAAATTAGGATAATGAAAAAATTTTCTATAATTTTGTTTATACTATTCTATTAGTAAATTAATTAATTCTTGTATCTAAAAATGTCACAACAGTTTTCCCAGCAACCTATACTTGAAATTACTGTCGAAGAACTAGCAAATCACTTAATAAATGGTATTCCTGAAAATTTACAATTAGTAGATGTTCGAGAGCCACAAGAAGTAGAAATAGCCTTTATCAAAGGTTTTAAAGTTTTACCCTTAAGTCAGTTTTCTGAATGGTCAGACCAAATTCATGTCCATTTAGACTCTAATCAAGAAACCTTAGTCTTATGCCACCATGGGATGCGTTCAGCTCAAATGTGCCAATGGTTGAAGAGCCAAGGTTTTACCAATGTGAAAAACATTATTGGTGGTATTGATGCCTACTCATTAGTTGTAGATAAAAGTATACCTCGCTATTAGACATCAAAAATTTTATGATGTGAGTAGAAAAGTTTTTTTGGCTACATATTTTTTATAAAATTATGCTTATATCATAACGAAGCACTAATTTATATTAAGAAAAATAACCTAATGTTTTGATTAACTAAGATCATTATTTTCTGTTATTGTCTGATAACTTACCGATATACTCACCCTACATCTATGTCAGTGCAAGTTAAGCTTAATAATCGTCATCAACATATTCTTTGGGCAACAGTTCGCCACTATATTGCGACGGCAGAGCCAGTTGGCTCAAAGTCCCTTGTAGAAGTAGAAGAGTATAATCTCAGTGTTAGTCCAGCGACCATTCGCAATGGGATGAGCTTTTTAGAAAAAAGTGGACTTTTATATCAACCTCATACTTCAGCAGGAAGAGTTCCCTCGGACTCAGGCTACCGAATATATGTCGATCAATTAATGACACCTTCAGAAAATTTGGCTTTTGAAGTTGAAGAACTTTTACAAAAACAACTGAATTGGCCAGAAGGTCGTCTAGAGGCTGTACTTCAGGGAGCAGCTCAAATTTTAGCTACTCTCAGTGGTTATATTACTTTGGTGACGATGCCCCAGACTTCCACGGCCAAGCTACGACATTTACAACTGGTACAAATGGAAGCAGAAAAAATTATGCTAATTGTGGTGACAAATACTTATGAAACTCAGTCACTGATTATGGACTTGCGGGCAATAAATCAGACCAACGATCGACAAAACTTACAGGGTGATTCGGTACTCTCCAACCCAGAAGATATTGATCGAGAGTTACATATATTATCAAATTTTTTGAACAGCCAACTACGAGACCGGGCAATAGGAGAATTATCTTTATTGGACTGGAGTGAGCTAGACCGGGAGTTTGAGAAGTATGCTGAATTAATCAAAAATCTGTTGGAAAATTTAACTCTCCGTTCTCAGACACCTGATTATACCAGAATTCTGATTAGTGGTATAGCAGAAGCATTGCGTTTACCAGAATTCTCCCAACTTGAACAAGTCCAAACTATTATTCAACTACTTGAAGAAAAACAAGAACAACTGTGGCCTTTAATCTTTGGAGCCACTGGGAAAAAAATAGATAAGCAGGTGACAGTGAGAATTGGCTCAGAAAATCCTTTGGAACCTATTCAAGGTTGTGCTTTAGTTTCTGCAACTTATGGAAATGGGACAATTCCTCTAGGAAGTGTGGGAGTTTTAGGGCCAACTCGGATGGTCTATGAAAATGCGATCGCTCTAGTTAAATCCACAGCCGATTTTCTCTCGGAAACAATAGGAATTGATTAATACTAAAATTTATACCTTTTCTAGCTGGTTTTCATCTCATGTAGGGTTTTTCTCGCTAATGCTGTAAATATTTTGGCGATAACCAAAAACATTCTTGATAGTTCTGATATGCTTATTATTTAATTTATTTTTTCAACTGGCGACAACCTTCCCCTCCTGTAAGTCGCTACTCCGATGGCGACTTAGAACTTTTATACTAGGTTTTGAAGTGCATAATTTAGGATTGAGAATCATTTCAGGCTTCTATTTCACAAGTGCAGCTTATAAATTATTTGTGACATTATTTAACTGAGTTGGTACTAGAATAAAAGATAGAGAGTTGAGTATGTAAATATGATAAAACTTAAAAGAATTGTATCAGCTTTCTTGGCAATACTACAACCTAAATCAGAAAAGCTAGAGGTTGAAACTTATGGTTTAACAGATAGTGAATTTTCTCTAGAAAAAACTGAGGAAATTTTGGGATGGTTACTCAAGGTATTGATAAAAACAGGATATATTGGTAAGTCTTATTTAGTTTTTGACCATGGCAATGAAGACTGGGAAGATTTGATTTTAAAAGCAATCTTGAGAGAAGAACCAATGTTTTTGTATCGACTGAATAAAAGACCTTCACCTGCTAATATTGGCTGTCATTGGTATTTAACTGAACATCCGAGTTTGAGACTTTATCAGTTGCACTTTGAGGTCGATTAGATTATGTCAAAAAGGCGATCGTGCATATTTTACTGAAAAATTCAGGTATAAAGCCTCTCCATTCATGGAGAAAAAGCGGTCGTTTGCGGAGCATTCCGTTAGGATGGGATGCCGAGGTCTCCTCGGTATATCCAATCGACCAAGAAAGCGGTCGTTTGCGGAGCATGACCTGGTAGATGGGATGGCGAGGTTTCCCGCTCTTTCAGAGCCGCTCCGAAGTGCGCCATATCCAATCGACCAAGAGAACTGAAACAGGCGCACTTTTTTCGAGCATAAAAGGCTCAAACCTTTATCTGTAAGCCCTATCTTATACTAAATCCGGTTTATAGAGTATCCTTTTGGGGAGATAGGGAGATGGGGAGATGGTTAGAGAGGGATTTGAAAAAGGTAATGTATGCAGGACTGGATTTGGTATTAAATAGACATCTGGTGATAATAAAAAATCAAATCAATTATCGCACATAAATAATCAATTCTTTCTGCCTACTCCCTACTCCCTACTCCCTCTTTTCCGGAGAGGTCTAATAATAACTGTAGGTTGTTATATCATGTCCGTTTATATCGTTTGTGTAAAAGTTAGCGTAAATATCAACAGGAAATTTAAGTTTTTTCTTGCTCTTAAACCTTCCTCCCTCTCGTCCCTGTTCCCTGTTCCCAGTTAAGTGTTCCCTACCTTTGCTATACAATACCGATGCTACCGGACATGATATTATTGATTATTCGCAGCTCGCACCAGAATTACAGTACAATTGCAACCACGAGCGATCGCTTCGGGAATATTACCATTAATTGCTTGCCTCAAAAATCCCTCCTTACTAGCACCAATAACCACAACATCAGAGTGATGAGCATCAGCTAAATCAACTACAGCATCTGAAACCGATTTAGAACAGATTGAAGTAGCCATCACCTCTGTATGTAAGCGGTGTTTCAGCATTCTAGCAGCTTGCTGCATTTCCTGAATATTAGGAGCAACAACAGATTGAGTACAAACTTGACATAAGAGAATTTTTGGCTTCACACTCAAAGAAACTAAAGCAGGCAAAAGTTTTACTGCTGCTGCTTGAGTAGGAATATCTCTCAAAGGCACCAACCATTGTCGCCATCCTAAAAATGAGTACATATAATCAGAATCAGGGTTAAATTTTTCATTGGCAACACCTGCCAACTTTTCTTTTTCTCTGAATTTATCCGCTCCCCACTTCACTACTACCACTTCACAAATAGCTTTTTGCATCAGAGTATCCACAATACTGCCAAAAATACGACCTGGTGCAATATCACCCTTCCAACCCATCAATATTAAAGATATATGTCTCTCCTTAACAGTTTCCAAAATAGCATCAGCAATATCGTGACCAACCCGCACTTGAGTGTGAATTGGAATTTGCAAATCTGTAGCTATGCGTTCTGCCATTGCCAACAAACGACGACTCTCAGTTGTATCAACTACAGTCTCAGCAGGAGAATTTTGACGAGACACAATTACGATTTGGAGACATTCTAGTTCATAATTGCGTTGCCGAGCAATTACAGCAGCCAACCTTAATAATGCAGGGGCAGTACGAGGATTACTCAAAGGTACCAACAATCGACCATTACCAATTTGAGGCGCTCGTGTTTGATAAACTACATAAGATGGTTCTGGCGGGTTGGTTCTTAAGTTTGTCTTGCCTGTTAATTGCTCTGATTCTATTTTAATGATATCAGTATCAGTAATAATCCCCACAAGATGACGACCTTCCATCACAGGTAAACGACTGATTTTATATCTATGTAAAAGATTTAAAACCTCACTCAGATTATCTCTAGTCTTTACTGTCATTGGATGGAGTGTCATAAAATCTTTTAAAAGATTATCTCCTCGAAGGTGACGTTTCCGAGTGTAGGCTAAATCTGTCTGAGTAACAATACCCACAAGCAAACCTTGACTATCAACTACAGGAAAACCTCGATGGTGAGAATTGGAAAATTTCTGCTTAACTTCATCTAAAGTTAATTTAGAATCAAGAGTTTCCACAGGAGTGTGCATCACTTGATCGGCGCGAATGTTACTCAAATAATCATTTGCTGATATTTCCTTGTTAAGTTGTAGACCTTTTAAATCTAAAACTAGGTCAGACAGAGATTTCTTATCTATCTTTTCTGCCACCAATAAAGCCACAATAGAAACAATCATCAGTGGTAACACCAAGCGAAAGTCTTGTGTCTGTTCAAAAATAACTACTACTGCTGTGATAGGTGCTCTTGATACAGCACAAAAGAATGCACCCATTCCTGCTAAAGCAAAAATTGTTGGTTGTTCAATACCTACTACATTATTTTGCAAAATCCCAACTATCTGACCTAAAGCAGAACCAATAATTAAAGATGGTGCAAATAATCCGCCAGGGGCACCTGAACCTGCAGCAAATATTGTTAAGATAAAGTGAGCAAGAAAAGCTATGCAACTCAGTGTCAAGTTAGCGTCGCTAGTCCCTAGTAATTTTCTTAAACCTGTATAATTGTGAAATGACTCCGGTAAAAATGCGATTATTAAACCACTAATCAATCCCGTAATAGCTATTCGCCAAGGTAATGTTAATTTCAGTTTACGCTGATTAAATATTGAAGTCGCAATAATTCCCCGACTAAATACTGTTCCTAGTAACCCTGCTAAAACTCCCAAAACTATGTAGAAAGGAATTTCTTTAAGATCCAAAAATCCTGTAATTGATGTATCTAGGCTATCGCTGCTGTAGTACAAACTTTTTCCCCCTAGAATTTGGGAAGTAACTGCTCCGACGAAGGAAGCAATAATTGCTGGACCCAAGGTGATGCCAGAAATATCATGCATCAGGTCTTCCACTACAAATAACACACCAGCAATAGGAGCATTGAACCCAGCAGCTAATCCAGCCGCAGCACCACAGGCAATTAACTGACGACGATAACTGGGAGAAGTGGGAAGCCAATGACTGATCCAAGCTGCCAAAGATGCACCTATTTGTACAGTTGGGCCTTGTCTTCCTAGTGTTAATCCAGAACCCACTGTCAGAATGGTAGTAAACATTTTGACAATGGCAATCTGGTAGTTTAAGGGAACTCGCATACCTGCTAGTGCAGCTTTTACTTGTGGTACTCCACTCCCTCCAGTTTCTGGTGCTAAAAGTTTTACTAATACACCAGTGATAAATCCTCCAATCAAACCAAAAATAGGTAGTAACAACCAAGGGGGAAATTTTAGGGATGCAGCTATTCGCAAACTACCTAGCCATCCTACACCTTCTTTGAGGGTGACGGCGGCTAATCCTGAAGTTATTCCGATTAAGCTAGCTTCAAAAACTGCTAGAAGTTTAGGTCTTAGTAGGGGTTTGGTTACAAAGCCTGTATATGGATAGACAAATGTCTTTAGGTAGGTTTGTGCTTCTTCTCGGATATGCTGATACCACATAAGGAAATGTTGGCTTTGATTTTGGCAGATTTGTCTTTAATTCTACTCCTTAGTTGGTATTTTTTTTGATTTATTACTATTAATATAATTAAGCTAGAAAAGCAACATAATTACTTTATTGGATTAATTACTCAATAATTAAGGTATAAACCTTCTCCTTGTAAAGAAGAAATCAGCAAATTTTAGTAGTTGCTTTATTCTTTACGAAAATCCGAAAAGCTGAAAGCTGAATGCAAGCTAGCTGAATCCTTACAATGAAAATTATTGTTTCTAGAACCAAGATTTCCATGCACTCCAATTTTCTATTAAGCTTGCTAACTCACAATAACCTGATCCTCTTGGGTGAGCACCATCATTTTGCGCTATTTCTTGCCGCCAATTTTCTGAAGTTTTTAATGGTGTAAAAACATCTAAATAAGGAATATTTAATTGCAAACATACTTGGGAAAAATCATTAGATAAATTAGCAATTCTAATGTTATGTTCAGCATCAGCAACAGGTGGAGGACTTATCATTAATACTGGAAAAAGCTGCTGAACTTGAATTAAAATCTGCCGAATATTCTCTATTGATTGATTTCTTTCCACACGAATTTTACCTGCTTCTAAAGTAGTGTCATTTGTACCAAAAGAACATACTACTCTACCACTAACTTCTGGCGGTAAACGAGAAGAAACTTCTCTAAACCAACGATTTTTAATATCAGTGCTAGTTTCTCTTCTGACTCCGAGATTATAGTATGTAATATCATATCCTTGATTATAAGATATCTGGCAAATTCTACCAGCCCAACCTAAATAATCAGGGTCCCCTGTGCCATTTACAAAAGAGTCTCCAATAAAGCAAATTCTGATTTCCATCTAGTTATACCAATTTTATAAAATACTGCTACCATCAAATAATAGCAAACAGAGAACACTGGATATGGAAATAGAGAAACAGAAGTATTTCAATAATTAATAATTAACAATTAATAATTGATAATTAATTATTACCTCTTCTTTTTAAGAATAGGATTGGTTAAAAGGAAAATTTTTTCTTTTTTTATTCCTGAAAGGAGAGGCTTTATACCAATTTCAGAAAAGACTGTTACAGTGAAATGGGTCTAAAGATATTAAGTGAAAACAGTTAAATGAAATGAGAAAAAAAATTTACAGCCTGAGAAACAGAATCAGAATTAAACAGGCTTTTGTCCCAAGAAACAGATGGCCGTATCAAAGAAAAATAATCAAGAGCATCGAAAACATCTGCACCGCTTATATGACCCAAGGGTTTTGAATTCCAAGTCTTCATTGCTTCTGAGCAGACTATCTGAAGACCCCAAAATTTAGTCTAAACTCCAGTCGGTAAAAAAGGTTAAATATTTACAATTACTAAGTAGGTAGGCATCAATAAAGTTCAAAATAAAAAATATGAAAAAGAACTTATAATCCAGTCTTCAAAATATTTTCACTGCGCGTGAATTTTCATTGCTATTGTACCGATAATTAAGCCCACCTACTTACTTTTAAATTCAGTATTACTATCGAAATAAAATGGTAGTCCTAAAATAGTAAGGAGATCGAAACTATTCCCGACTCAGATATTCTCTATTTCCTATTCTCTATTCCCTATTCCTTATTCCTGAAGGTTTTATACCTGTTCCCTGTTTGCTTTTTCCTAATACTTATATAGGGCTTACACAACGGTACTAATTGTTAGGTATAGTCATTTGTTTTATCAATATATTTCCTAAAAAATTGAGAGTTTTTATCTCAAAAATATTGAGATTGCTATATTAAACTCATGCAAGTAATTTAATCCACTTTACCAATAGTAGATAATCCTTCTACAATTACATGAGGAGTATAACAAGAACCATTCCATTCCCCATCATTTCCTAATTCTACTAATTGCTTTAATGCTGTATAAACATTACCAGCAACCATAGTATTTTTCACTCTACCAACTATTTCACCTTTTATCACACGATACCCAAGTTCAACATTAATAGAAAAATCACCAGAAATACCAGCACCACCACCTAGAATTTGATCGACTATAATTCCATCATCTAACATCCCTATTAATTCCTGTAGCGATCGCTCCCCCGGCTTAACTATAAAATTAAATAATTCTGGTGTAGGATACCTACCTAAGTCCGGGCGAAACCCATTACCAGTAGTCCCACTACCCAATAATCTACCAGTAGTTCGGTCTGTATAAAATAGTTGTAAAATACCCTTTTGAATAAATTCTATGGAGCGGGTCGGAGTACCTTCATCGTCAAAAGGACAACTAAATGGTCCTTCTTCTGGTTGTTGAGAAATAGTAATTTGCTTATTAGTGACAAGTTCCCCTAGGCGATCGCTCCAAGGAGAAGCACCTTCTAGTACCTGCTTGCCGTTCAAAGCTCCAGATATGGTACTCCATAATAAGTCTGCTGCTTTAGCTGTAAATAAAATAGGTACTCTACCACTAGGGGACGCCACATTATTGTGTGGCCAATTTAATCGTTGTAAGATTCGGTTTGCGACTTTCTTGGGGTCGAGGCTATTTCTTTGGATTTGACCATCAGATATATTTAAGAAGTCGTCACCTCTTACCCAATCAGTCTCTACATAACCACTTAAAGTTGTATCTATATGATTACAATCTAGTCCCAATGAATTGATCAAACGTGTAGATTCAATTTCACAATCCCATTCTCCGTTACAAATCACATCTGGATAAAATTCTCGAATTAAGGCGATCGCATCTTTGCCCCACTTTACCAGTTGTTCTACGGGTACAAATATCCCTTGGTTGGGATAATGGCGATTTTTGGCTTTCGAGGCTAGTTCAATATATTCTGGTTCATTCAAACTGCTGATAGAGATGGCTCTTTCTACTAAAGCTTTAGGTGTCACAGGTCCATGGGCTACAGCTAGACCTGGACGTCCATTTCGCCAAAGTCTTAGTGCTGTGCCTTCTGATTGGGTACTTTCTAGTTGCTTGAGTCTATTACTTTCAAAAAATATAGGCTGGGAGTGTGATTGCGCCTGAAATACTTCTGCTGCCTCAGCCCCTGCTTTGGCAGCTAGTTCTAGCAGTTGTTCTGCTAATTCGGTCATAACATTCTGTTTGGGATTTTTGATTTTGGACAATGGCATTGCTAGTAGGATTGTACCAATGTCCAGTACCCAAAGTTTAACTAAATCTTTTTCAGGAGGATGGGGAGTGTGGGAAGTGTGGGAAGTGTGGGAAGTTTGGGAAGTGTCGGGAGTAGAGGGTCTGGAATATACCCAAGCTCTAATAAAAACTGACTTTCCTCCCATATATCCCTATTTAGCCCCAAAAATTCTACAGCTTTTCTCTCAGGACTTACGCAAAATATCAAAACATACATCATCTGTAGGGGAGATATCCCGTTTACCCGTACTATATATAGCGGTTTTTAGTAAGTCCTTTCCCTGTAAATCCTTTGAGATTTAATTAGGCTGTCCTAAATATTAATTTCTTGTAATAACCAAAAACCAGCAAATGATTCTGATTCTGGATTTGACTGTACTGCCAGAAAATGAACCTCTTTGGCCTTTGACTTGGCTTCAGAAAATCTTTTAGCTTCGGCAATAGTTGATGGATTATTCAGATTAGCTAAAATCCAAGAATCATCACCTCCAGTCTGTAGTAGTAATCTAGCTGGTGGGTTAGGACTAAATTTGATAAAAGCTAGCTCTAACCCTGACATCCAAGCAGCTAAAGCTTGCGCCCTAGATGAATAGATAATCAAACCAGGAATAGGACAATTAGGTGCTATATTCATCATACTGAGGGGAAAAGCTTCTCCAAAATCAATATCCCACTCTGACATTTCTGCAAAAGCCCCAACTTCTAAACTAACAAATGTCCATTTTTCTCCAATTAAGGCATCTGGTAAAGGTTGTGGTGCAGAATTCATATATTGAACGGAAGGATTTGTTCCTGGCTGATAACCGGGATAAGTCGGATAAACTTCTTCCATTCGTTCTTCTAGCCACTGGTTGAGTAAATAAGTGCGACGACTTAGGGCTGTAGGTATGGCCAGTTCTGCACAAGCTTTGGTAATCATGTTATTCATTTGGCGACGAAAGAAGCGTATTTTTTGAGGCGGTTCGGGAGCATCAGCGATCGCTTTTTCTATAGCATTTCGTAGCCAAATTGAGTTTACTTCTTGATTATTTGTAAACTCCGAGTAACGATACAAAGAGTCTGTCGGTTCATTAATGCCTACGGGACTTTGGCAAATTAATAGTTCCCAGAGTTTTTTTTGTCTGTCATCGAGTATTGGACGACTGTAGAAGTCTAGTTCCCAAATAGTGGCCATGCCTTGCTCTTGAATTTATTCTAAATCGGGTTAGTGATTATTCTCAAATTACCAGAGTTTGCAAAATTAAGATGAGAGCCAGCATGTTTTAATAATGATGTGAAAAATTAGGAACAGAATTTATCGCGCAGTATTCTAAAAGCTTATTATAGGATAAGTAGGTAAGCGCCAAATGTTAATGTAGTCGCAAACCTTGAGATTGCCTCCTTCCACGAGTTCCAGTCGCAATGACATAGTTGTAAATTTTCCCACTTACCTACTTACTGAAAATAAAGGCATGAGTAAGTTAACATTAATACTAAAACTACCCACACAGGAAGAAAAAAGAAATTTTTTTCTTTTTAGCCCATGGTCTTTTTTTGAACAATAGGTAATTATTACAGAACTTACGCAAAGGTACTACATATAGAGTCTCAAAACTATAACGTTATAGTTTTGAACGCTATATATATGGTTTCTGCGTAAGTCCTATATTAATTATTGAATTAATAGTTATTCACTCCTAATATTAGAAAAGATGGAAGTACAGATGACAATTAATTTATACTGGAACCACAACTAATACTTCAGAGTTTTGTTTACGAAGCTCTAACCAACTTCCATAAGACTGAGATAATTGAGAACGACTCAATAACATTGATTCTAGGTCTGGCATTTCTTCCCGACAGTGGGGACAATACCAGTAAATACTATTATGACGTACATGACGGAGTAATGTTGTAGAGCAGCAAGGACAAGTGTGCATAATATACCTCAAATTTATTTGATAAACACATCGAAACTTCCAATAACTAACCCCTAACAAATAACTGATGATTTTAGATGAGGAATTAAAATCAGATTAAATTAGTTAAGACTTGTAACTGATCGATCTGAATCAGCAAAAAAAAATCGCAAAAATTGTCTTGAAAAAAGTTCAAAAAATGTTACTTTAATTAACTGAGACCTTGGCTATCTGGTGAGTAAAGTCTGTAAAAACAGAACAAACCTAATACTATTAGTAGTTGAACAAGCCATGGAGCACAAGCAAAACCCCAGAATAAACAAATTAATCCGGTTAATACAGCTAAAACAAAGGATATATCTTCAGATGTGTGGTTATAAATCAATACGGCGGTTGCAGAAACAGTCAATAGAATGATATAAACTGATTGCATTTCCTACCTCCAAAGAAAAAATTTATATATCAGTGTTAGGGCAAGTTGCTGACCTTACCAATTAAAGTTAATCGACAAATATGAAGAACTCGTGAAGATAGGGGAATTTGTCACAAAAGTTGACACTTCAATTTACATTTAGATAATTGTGAAGCTATTTGGGATTTTAATTCTTTAGTTTGTGAAGATAAGTAAATAAGCATGAGCTTAAAATATTCCCCATTTGGAACGATGAATGGGTTTCTATTTGGGATCGAGTGCTAAAATATCAAAGTTTATCTTGAAACTCAGCCTAATCTAAAAAATGAAGTAAGTATTTAGAAGCTTTTTGCTAAATGAAAGTTAAGTCCTTATTTAGAGTTTGTTATACCTTATGAAAAAAAGATTGTTATAAATAATATTATTTTATATTAAATACTTAGAGTTTTATCGCTTGATTCAGTAATGTCAAAAATATCAGATAAAACTGTAATTTGGTATTGAGTTTAACGTTTGAGTAATTTCCCTAGGGTAGATATAATTTTTGACTACAAATAAAATTTTCAAAGTTCAGTAATATTACTATTGAAGCTTTGGTTTTTAATCTTTATGATGATATTAGAACATCTAAGATGACTGAATAAGTCATTAATTACAGATGCAAGTTTTAGATTTATCTAACAACATTTAAATCTCAATTAACTCATCAACCATGAAAGATCAATTAACTCAAACTAATGTAGCAAGACTTTTAGGAGTATCTTTTCAAAGGGTTCATACTCTCAGAATTAGGAATCGAATTAATTTTTTTTGGGATGTCAATTTAAAGTCTTGGGTCACATCACAAGAACATCTTCAGAAATATCTCAATCAGAGAGGAAAAAGAATAACTGTCTCAAGTTATAAATAATTATATATTCAACATAATTTCATATAAAATAGGGTGTTAAATAAAATAGCACCCTATTTTATATGAAATACATGAATTTTTGTTACCTTTCCTTGATAAGGAAATAGGGAAATGGGAAGATGCAAAATGCAAGGGTTTCAATAATAGTGGGATAGTTTCTTCCTAATTCCCTGTTTCCTATTTCCTAAAACGTAGAATTTTGTATCTCACCAGTATGGGAATTGTTATATCAAGTTTTATGTTAATTAAGAAAGAGGTAGTGGATAATATTGACTTTGGGCAATGGAAAGCCAACAAAAAAGTTTTAGTGCCACTAAGAATGCAGCAATTTGATGCAAAATCATAGTAAATAGTCTATTAAATCTACTTACCGAATAATTAATAATTAATAATTATTAATTATTCACCCTTTAAAGCCTCCCCTTTCAAGGGGAAAAAGCGGTCGGAAAGCGGAGCATAACCTTAGGATGGGATGGCTAGGTTTCCTCGCCA
>NZ_JBNHEP010000250.1:42978-52282 GCF_050015995.1 Dapis brunnea BLCC-M229
ATCCAATCGACCAAGACAGCGGTCGGAAAGCGGAGCATAACCTTAGGATGGGATGGCTAGGTTTCCTCGCCATATCCAATCGACCAAGACAGCGGTCGGAAAGCGGAGCATAACCTTAGGATGGGATGCTGAGGAAACCTAACCATATCCAATCACCAATGGGAGAAAAGTGCTAGGATATTTCTTTATATTCAATTCCCTCGCGGTTTTAACCAGAGGTAATTATCCATTAATGAAAGCAGTTTTTAGGAAAGTGAGGTATAGTTAAAAATTAATCTTTATTAGCTCTACTCTGTTCCCAGATCCGGTGTTCCTTGTTCCCTAGAGAAATAATATTTTCTACCTTATCAGCTTACAGCAGTTTGCAAGTTTATCTATCCCAATTAAACGAAATAATTTTTCCAATTTTATTAGGAGGTTAAAACAACAGTTATGGGAAGTTTTTTATTGACTTGGTTGATGGCAACTATATCACTTTTAATTACAGCGTTTGTTGTACCTGGTGTAAGAATTGATAGTATTCCTGCTGCTGCAGTTGCAGCAATTGTTTTAGGATTATTAAATGCGATAGTTAAACCAGTTTTAACTGTTCTAACTTTGCCTCTTACAATTCTTAGTTTGGGGTTATTTTTGTTAGTCGTAAATGGTATTTCTCTTTCATTAGCAGGATATTTTACTCCTGGTTTGGAAGTAGATGGTTTTTGGCCTGCAGTTATTGGAGCAATTGTTTTATCTCTGGTTTCTAGTTTTATTGGTGGATTTGTTAATAAACCAGAAGAATCTGAAAATATTTAATTTTTGGCATTGGTGAAATAAGGTATAAAGTTCTTATGGTCGTAAGATTGATAGTAAGAAAAAAAGCTGTTTTAAATACTTATTTCTGATTCCTAAAAATCATACAATCATTGACCAACGCCTAATTGTTAGTTATACCTAAGGGACTAAATGTATCAGTGAATAAAAAAAAGTAAATAGAGAGTAAGAAGCAAGAGAGAGAGACAAGAATAGACAACTGTTGCCTGTGATAAAATAGTATGGAAATCTTGACTAAGATACAGCTATTTCTCAAATATTAGGGACTTTTGATATTAGGCATGAATGTAACATGGCAATCTTACAAGTTTGAATATTTTCTTGACAAATACTTTCTAGCTTATTTAGATAATTCAGAGTTCTTTTTTAGGGATTCTGAATTTTTTCTCTCTCCAGTTACTCCAGATAAATCCGATTATAAAAGGGAACCATAACCAATATCTTTCCATTGGAGTCAAAAACCAACTGTTATCTCCGGCAATTTGTCTGTATGGTAAAACAAAATAAATAAGTGCTGATAAAGTTACCAACTTTGTACCTAAATTTCTAGTTACTACAGCAAAAGGAATTAACCAGGTGAAATACCAAGCATGAACTATTGGAGATAAAGTTAATAATAGAAAAAAATAAGATTCAGCAAAGTTAACAAATCTATGACTATTCCAGATTAAAACTGCAACTCCTAAGCTCAATGGAATCCCATAAATCCAATTATATTTTGTTGATTGTTCCGAAATCAAGCTAACTAAATAGGGAATAAATTCAGCACTACGACCTTTAACAACAAAATTTGAACTGGTAGGAATCAGGGAACATTTTTCAGGTTCACAAAAATTTAGAGCAGCAATGCACATTGGCAATAAACTAACTAATAATAAAAAACCTACTTGTTTGATTTTACGATACAAGATATTCCCAGTTAATTTGGTACAAGCTAATTTTAATTTCTGTTCTCTGTTTGCTAAATTGTTAGTTTGATCTAATTCATTAATTTGCCAAATCCTATCAGTATTATGCTGCTGTTTATCTAATATTTTCTGCCAAACTACAAAGGATAAAATTGGTAATGACATCCATTTAATCGCGACACTTATACCAATTAAAAAACTACTCCAATACCAACGATTATTATCAAAAGCTAACCATGCTGCTACTAATGGTAAGATAAACCAACTGTCATAATGAGCCCCTCCAGCAAAGGAGTAAATAATTAAAGGATTCCAAGCATAAATTATGGTTTTTTCTAAGGTAAATTTTCTACTTAATAACCAACAAATTCCTAAGTCAGCTAAGATAAAAGCTAACTTAAATATTAATACTGATGGGTTAATTGCTGCTAAAAATCGAAATCCTAATTGACTTAAAGGTGGATAAATAGCAGAAGTATCAGAATTATTAATTAATGACCACCATTCTGTTCGATAGGGAATTAATTCTATCGCATTTGGAGCGAATTCATAAGGACTAAAACCCAAATTTTGAATGTAACCTTCCCACAAATAACGCCAAATATCATTCCCTGCTTCCATGGGAATTAATATTAGTCTAGCTAGGATAGTAATGCTCCAAAACCAGGCATAATTAATTGATTTTATTCCCCAGGAAATTATAAACCCTAAACTTATTATGCTAATACCAATCCAAAATTTGTGTACTGTATCAGCTTCCTGAAAATCACCATAAGGAATGATGAAAATTGCTCCTGCTAAGATAAAAATTGAACTTAGTAGCAACGGCAGATTTTTCCTAGTAATTGGATTGATCTTTGCTTCTTCCATTTGTTGATATTTTGCTGCATTTTTATGATTTTTTACACAGTTCTGTAAATTTGTATTATAACCAAATTCATGTATAGATAGTTACAGTAAAATCTTCTGCAAAACTATTAATATTTTTGCGATATTTCTCACGCCTACTACCTATCAACAAACTAACCGTCTGCAACATTTTATAAGATTTATATTACTAATACCAAATTCATCTATAGATGGTTACAGTAAAATGTTCAGCATTCAGCCGTCAGCTATTAGTTGTCAGCCATTAAAAAATTAGACGTTGTATAAATGCGGGATAATTTTAATAGTGTTGAGAGATTGAGCTTAAATTAAAAGTTAAATTCATTGCAGATTATACTAATTTCCTCAAGTATGGCTACACATCATATCTCAAGCACAAAATCATATAATATGGCAGGATATAAGCAGTGTAGCCTCAGTTTATGAAATTGGTATTAGCTAATTTTCCTCATTAATTCGTTGGCGCTGAATAATACCAATTCCCAAAAGTAATGCTATACTTGGGAAACACTTCAGTTATTAAGTAATTAACACAGTCATAATAACCTTTTTGCTAATAATTAGCAAGTTAATGTTAATTATTCTTATGTTTACCGAATTATTAATTGTTAATAATTAATAATTAATAATTAAATAATTCTGGTTTAAAGCCTCTCATGAGCAAGGATAAAAAGCGGTCGTTTGCGGAGCAGTCCGTTAGGATGGGATGGCGAGGTCTCCTCGCCATATCCAATCGACCAAGAGAAAAGAAATAATATTTCCTTAGATTCAATTCCGTAACGGTTTTAACCAAAGGTAATTATCAATTATCCATTATCCATTATCCATTAATGAATTATCCCCCACTCCCCTACTTCCCCGCTCAATAAAATTTAGAAAAGCTTTTGAGAAATGGTATAACCCACCGAAAAGCTGTTTGCGTAGCATTCCGTAGGAAAAGCTCACTGCTAATACCTGAATGCTTATCTAGAATGAGTACAAAATTGTTAAGAGGTTTGTTGCAGACTATAGAATTGTAAATGAAATTATCCCATTTTATAGAAAAACAATTTTTTAAACTTAGGGAAGTGTCTTTAGTTAATTATGAGGCTGTTTTATTTTCATACAAAATAAATGTTATGAATCTATACTTACTAACTCCTGCCTCTTGATACCAATCACCAAAAATAATGCTCTACTTGACGACACTTCAATTATTAAATAATTAACATAAGCAGAATTACCTTTTTAATAATTATTAGCCATTTAGTCTTAATTATTATTATTTTTACTACTACCTAAGGACGTTGCATATAACGTTTATACTACTCCCCTACTCAAGATATGAGTTGAAAATATTTTGAAAAATGGTATGACTCTTACCAATCAAATACTTTGTAGGAATTTTTTTTGGGAAACTATGTAATAACGACAAATTTTTTCCAGCAATTATATCTGTCTAGACTTTATCCATTTGTTGATATTATCCTGGAATTTTATAATTTGCCACAGACGTTTTAAGTATAATTTTCCCAGAGTTGCCAGAATAATAGTTCCAGCTTGAAAGCTACCTTTTATAGTACCTGATATTTTTGAACGCCCACCCTGACGACGACGATAACCAACAGGAATTTCACTGATTTTTAAACCACATTCTACGGCTCTAGCTTGCATTTCTACAGTCCAACCAAAACTTCGATCCTGCATTCTTATTATTTCTAAACTAGACTTCCGAATTAAACGTAGTGGGCCTAAATCTTGATACCAATATCCCCATCCTAAACCTATTAGAAAAGTAGCTAATTTATTGCCAAAATTTTGTACAGGAGTCATCGCAGACCTGCCTGCTTTAGTAGCACGGCGATCGCCTAAAATTAAGTCATATTTATTAGTAGCGGTTAAAAATTTTGGTAGTTGCTTTAAATCATCACTACCATCCCCATCACAAAATAAAATCCAATCACAATTTAAAGGTGTATTTTGAATACCACGCCAACAAGCTCTACCATAACCTGCTATGGGTTCTCGGATAACTTTTGCACCTGCGTTTATGGATTTTTCTACACTTTTATCTGTACTGCCATTATCAACTACCATTATTTTTGTTAGTCCGTAAAATTGTAAGGACTTAATAACGTTTGCAATTGTATGTTCTTCGTTAAGAACAGGAATAATTACGAATATTCTTTCTAAAAGCATTTGTTTTAATTTTTTTTGTGAATAATGAAATAACAATCTCCAGAAAAGAAGGAAATAGGGAATAGGCATAAATAATTGATTATTTATGGATAATAATGTAAACATTTAGATTAGCTTTTGAACGTAATAATTTACTAAGGTTGGCTGATAACTAATTTCATTCTTATGTCACTTTATAGTAATATCATTTCCGAATAATCAGCGATCAAAAAGTTTTTGTTTGTAGTATAGCTCTCAGCCCTAAGATAGATAGGGCTTCAGCCCTACTACAAGCTTTAATTATAACTATTTAACCGGACATTATATCAACATTCAGTAGTCAGTTATTGCTTTAAAAAAACTGTATAAATTTACTATCAAAATCAATTTTTTGCTTGGGTTTGGAGACCAAATCCCTAGGATAGAATATTACAACCTGTTTAAGATTACTATAGCTAAGAAAGAATTGGTTAGGGCTAACGACTGATGATGAATTTTAGACTAGGAAATATTTTTCTAACTGCTCCCTTATTCCCTGTTAACTGTATAATTTTATTGAACATTCAAAGACCAATCATAATCAGAATATTTTACTTTATAACCACCTTTTTCTAATAATTTTTTAGCATTATAATCTACATATTTACGAGCATAATTAACAATCGCATTCTCTGTTTTATTCAAACCATCAATATTCTCATTTTTACCATAAGTTTTCTCAAAATCTTGACCGAACCATTTAAAAATTGAAGAAAAATAAACAGCATTATTTTGACTATCTATCCTGAAGCCTTGACTATTTCCTAAAAATATTTTAGCTTGCTCGTCTAGTTGTTTTTCTAATTGTTTACCAGTATAAGGTTCCTGTCTGAGTGGAGGGCAACTTATTGCAGCACAAACTAAGGCAACATGAATTCCTGGCTCATTAAATTCTTTCCGTAAAACCTTATGTTCAATATGGTCTAATGTCATTTTTTCCCCAGCAACATCGAATTTCCTAATCTTCCAAACACCAGGAATCCTTCTAATACTTTTAGTAGGGTAACTATCAATAATAGATTCTAAAGTCAAAGAGTTATAGGCATTAATTAAGAAAGCAATTTTTTCTGCATCTGTCCAAGAATTATAACTGCTTGGACTGACAGCTCCAATGGCTGCATTAAATTCATCAAGTTTTTGTCGATTTTCTTTTAACTTTTTGTAATCAACTAATCCTTGGTTGCTGACATACTCTTTTAAGATTGAACTGTAATTTTGATAATTAAATGGTTGCCCTGAAGTAGCAGTATCTCCTTGTTTTTGTTGAGTTTCTACATCTATATTTGTAGAATTATTGAATCCACCACAGCTACTTAAGATTAGAAGTATGGGAAATAAAAATAATAATTTCTTGAGTTGATATTTCATAAATTATTCTGCCATTGATAGTAGTTTTATTATTTATCTATGAAAAACTAATGGCATGAGTAAGTTGTGAGATTTAGCTTAATTTTGACTTAAAAATTGAGATTTATACTAATTACTCAAAAGGTCGTAGTGCATTGTAATTGTTTAAGTAACGGTATAGTTATGGTTTTAGCCTTTATTTACCATTACTATACAGGGCTACCTAAATATGGTATTATAACATTTGGATAAATATTTGCTACAAATTTCAGATCTGGTGTTCCCTGTTTTCTATAAACAAAGTGTGTCCAACATTCTTTGATCGAAATTGGTATAAGTTATGAGATTAATCAGAAAACTCCTGTTACAGGCGATAGTTGTTTTTGCGATCGTTCTCCTCAATCAGTATGTTGTCATTGGCAGTAACACAAACGAGACACCCCTCACACCAGCACTTTGAAGGAATTTATTGTCAATATGAATAAGGCTTATTTCCTGCTCAAGGAGGCTCAAGAACACACAGAGCAGGAAGGTGGTTTCATGCACTCACCGGCGGTGCGACAAAAAGGCTATGCTGCACAGTTGGCTTTTGATCGAGCTGTCAATACCCTAAATCTTCAAGAAGTTGCCCCAATTAGTCGTCAAGATGTCGGCACAGAATCTGCATTATTGCTCAAAGAAATTTTAGACCGCGTTGGCTTACCTCCAGTCAGCCAGGTTCCTAATGAACAAACTGTTGCAGCAGAATCAATGACCCGCTGGAATGTTCCAGGAAGCAAGATTACGATTGAGTTGGTCGAAGAAGGTTATCATGCAGGGGAATTTCTCTTCTCACCTGAAACAGTGAAACGTCTGAAACCATTTTATCAAGCAATCAAGGCTTTACCCTATAACCCACATTCCGCACTTCAAATTGTATCACAAGAGGTTACATAAAACTTGTGTATTTAATTAAGTAGAATTACTTATGGTGTTTAGTGACTTCAGATGAGATCATAAAGCTGATGATCTCATAATTTTTAGTATTAAAAAAAATGTCAGTAGATGGAAGAAATAACAGTTAAAAATCTCGACCACTTAGGAATAGTTGCAGGACTAATTGATGAGATTGGAATTGTGGAAATAATTAACCAAAAATTAGGAGTAGATAATCGAGAGAAAATCACATCAGGCCAAGTAATTAAAGCTTTAATTCTCAACCGATTAGGAATGGTATCACTTCCTTTATATTTGTTTAGTCAGTTTTTTGAAGACAAGGCGGTAGAAAAATTATTAGGAATAGATATCTCAGGTGAATATTTAAACGACGATAAAATTGGTAGAGTCATGGATGATACCTATCAATTAGGACTAACAAATTTATTTGTAGAGATAGGATTATTAGTTATTAAAAAATTTAACATAGAGACTAAATATGCTCACTTAGATTCAACATCATTTCATTTACATGGAGAATATCATCAAATTGAATCTTCTGAAAATGATCAAAAAAGACCTATATTAATAACAAAAGGATATTCATAAGATAATTGATAGTTTTAAAACAATGTGTATTAGATTTAGTTGTCAGTAGTGATAGTGGAATACCATTTTTTATGAGGAATACTGATGGTAATGAATCAGATAAAGCAGTATTTGGTCAAATTTTAACTGAGGTCAAAAAACAAATAAAACTAGATAGTATTATGGTCTGTGATAGTGGCTTATATAGCCAAGAGAATCTCCAGTTAATCTCAAACTTAAAATGGATAACTAGAGTGCCAATGACTTTAAAAAAGGCCAAAGAAATAATTGAAGTAAACCTTGAAGAAGTAACAATTTCCTCGGAAAAAGACCCAGAAATTATAGAAATAACTAGAGTGCTTCAAGAAAAAGGATACAAATGGTTGGAGCAAAAAGTCACTTATGCTGGTATTAGACAAAAATGGTTAATTGTTGAAAGTGAACCCCGCAAAAAAAGTGATATCCAGAAGTTAGAGTCGAAAATTGAACAAGAAAAAAAGACGGCATTAAAGCTAGTAAAAAAATTAGAAACAACTGGATTTGATACAGTTAACCAAGCTCAGGTTCATTTGAAATCCATAAACAAAAAACTAAAATTATGGAGTGTTGAATCTTTAGAAATCAGGGAAAAAATATTGAATAAACAGTTGATATTCTATCATCATCAAATAGAAATTCAACCAAAAGTCTCAGAGATAGAAAGAAGAACGTGATTTGGCTGGGCGATTTATTCTGGCGACGAATATTGAGTCAAATTCAGAAATTAAAAGCCCAGAAATACTGTGGAACTATAAAAATCAACAGACTTGTGAAAGAGGTTTTAGGTTCCTCAAAGATCCACAATTTTTTGCCGATAGTTTTTTTGTGGAAAAACCTCAAAGAGTAGAAACAATGTTATTTGTTATGTCATTGTGTTTATTAGTATATAATCTTGGCCAAAGAGAGTTGAGAAATACTTTAACAAGAACCAATAATGCACTCAAGAATCAGTTAGGAAAACTAACAAATACCCCCACATTAAGATGGATATTTCAATGCTTTCAAGGCATTCATTTGCTAACTATAAATCAATCCCCAAAAGTAGTTAATATCACTGAAGAACGGAGCTTGATTTTAGAGTTTTTACCCTCTGCTTGTCAAAAATATTATCTGTGATTTTAATGATCGGCGATCGTCCTCCGGACGGTGCGGAGCACCATCGCACTACCTGTGTTCGCGGAGCGTTGCGCTAGCAGTATCATGAAAATTGATTGATGCTTTCAACTGGAGCGTAATTGCTCCCGTGTTTTCTGCTGCCAACAGAACTCCCTGGTTCACCAACAATATTGATGACATTCATTTTTTTATGTTTTATAGAATTAATTTGTTGAATTTGTTGGCTCAAATTATGATGATGATTCATGTATACCTTTGTACTACATTGTGAAGTGCGGAATGTGGGCTATAATGAATCAAATATATGGAAAGCCTCACCTGAGTTCTACAACTTTTATATTAGTACACCTGGCCACCTCCTACCCCCCAAGTGGAGTAAGTGGCTACCAAAGTGGACAACTATACTGTTTAAAGGACAGACTATCTGGCAATGGTTTAGCCTACTGCCGTGTCAAGCTTAAAATGGTGTATTATAGTTCAAAAATACTGGGGCT
>NZ_JBNHEP010000251.1:0-14165 GCF_050015995.1 Dapis brunnea BLCC-M229
TTAGTCACTCGCATGTTCTCTTAATACTTATTTTACAAACAGTCTCTTAATCAGCTTTTGTAAAGGGGATTTGGTATTATAGACATGATAGTTCTATTCTATATAGAGCAAATTCCAGGTTTATGAAGTAAAGTAGTAGTAGTTTTTGAACTATCAAATATGGAATATGCTGTATATTGTTCTGAATTTTTCTGGGGAAATTTTCTTCACTTCTCTAACCCCTCAGCCAAAAATATATATAGCAGGGAATAGGAAAAAGGCAACAGTGGAAAAAAAAATTCCTCGTCTAAGATTTATTATGAGTTTATTTCCTCTACAACTCTTTCTTTGCTATAGTAAAAATTTTGATATTTAGGGTTTGCTGAATAAAGTTTTTTGGTAGGGGTGGGAGTCAGGAGTCAGGAGTCAGGAGTCAGGATAAATAGGGAATTTAGAGGAGATAGGAGTAAGAATTGTCCACTAATTTTTCTATCCTTAGTTTGCCCAAAATACTAACTTTTTGAGCATGAATAGTTGAAAACCTCGCATAACAATGGGAATCAAAAAAGGCTCAAGTCTTTACCTATAAATGCTTTGATAATTAATCAGCAAGCCCTATTTAGTATAATAAAATTTCTGGATAATCACCGATCAAAAAACTTTATTCTTCTCCTCCTCCTTATACCTTCCTTCTCTCCTCTCCTAATATCATTTTGGAAAAAGAATATTATGAATAATCAGGAGAGTTGAAAAAATTTACCGGAAAATTCCTTTTGATTATAGCGGTTTTCATTAACATAGAATACAACTATTTCTGCAATTTATTAAACTTTAGGTACATATAGAATTTTTACTGTAGTCTACCTTTGTGAAAACCGCTATAATAGAGATAAGCAAATGGCTAATAAATATTATTTAACCTACTCATTCTGCCTTCTGAATTCTGACCCCAATAAATCAATAGCCTCAATATTTGTAGCAAACATTTATCAAATTTGTGTAACACCTTTTTTCAAAATATGTAGCAAACATAAATCTGATTTTATCTGAGGTGGGTAAATCTTTTTCGGAGTATCGCCGTTTACCGAATGATTAAGGTTTAAAGCCCCTCGTTTTAAGGAGAAAAAAGAAAAAAAATCATTTTTCTCAATCCTCTCCTTAAAAGAAGAGGTAATTATTAATTGTTAATTGTTAATTGTTAATTGTTAATTATTAATTATTGAACCACCCTACAACTAAACTTTTTTTACTAAACTTTAATCCTTACCTAACAGACTTACCAATAAAGCTTTTTGAGCGTGCATTCGATTTTCTGCTTGATCCCAAACCCGCGATCGCTCTCCTTCGATGATTCCATCAGTAATTTCTTCATCTCGATGTGCTGGTAAACAATGTAAAACTATCCCATCATCTGCTGCACTTTCTACCAACTTTTCATTAACTTGATAAGGCTGAAAAATGGGAATTCGATTATTAGCTTCCTCCTCTTGTCCCATACTTGCCCAAACATCTGTATAAAGCACTTGAGCATCCTTAACTGCTACTTGGGGGTCTTCAGTAACTATAACTTCACTTTTACCATCAGCAATAGTCTTTGCTTGCTCCACAATTTCCATATTTGGCAGATAATTTGGTGGAGTTGCTATTCTGACATTCATTCCTACCATTGCACAACCCAATAGTAAAGAATTTGCCACATTATTACCATCGCCAAAATAACTTAAAGTTACCCCTTCTAACTTGCCAAAACATTCTTGAACCGTCAATAAATCAGCCAATATCTGACAAGGATGTTCCCTATCTGTCAGGGCATTAATAACAGGAATTTTTGCATAATTGGCAAAAGTTTCTAAGTCTTTTTGTTCAAAAGTCCGAATCGCTAAAATATCTAAATATCGGTCTAAAACTCTAGCAGTATCAACCAAAGGTTCTCCCCGACTAACCTGAGTAACATTAGGGTTCAAATCAATAACTTGACCTCCCAATTGATACATTGCCACAGTAAAACTTACCCTGGTTCTTGTAGATGCTTTAGAAAATAATAGTCCTAATACTTTATTGCATTTAAGATTTATTTGACCAGATTTTAGTTGGGATGCCAGTTGTAAAATTTCTTTTAATTCATCAGAATTTAAGTCTGCTAAACTTAATAAATCTCGTCCTTTTAACGTATCCATAATTTATCCCTAATTTTAGGTTGCTAATTTGATAAAAAAGATTAGGGGAGGTTTTATAACTAGAAGCAAAATTTTGACAACTAACTATTTATATTTAAAACCGCCATTACAAATTCCAAAGGTAAGCATTCAGGGGTCAGCTAGCCTCTTGCAGAGGAACTGCCTCTTGCCTCCTCCGGAGGAGCTACGCTAACAGAGGAGCTATCCTACGGAATGCTCCGCAAACGCAATTCAAGTCGCTCCGCGAAACGTTAACAACTATCAGCTATCAGTTTTATTACCTTTAGTTGACAAGTCAAGCTCATCATTCTTATGCTTCAGTTATTTGCTTGAAAGTGTAGTATAAGTTAAACTTCATTCATTAAAAAGCTGAGAGCTAATTGCTAATAGCTGAATGCTTACTTCCAAAGCAACTGGAATAAAGATTTTTTATTGTTCTTGATGAGCATAGTTTGACACTTCCTAAGTATTTATAGCCAAGATTTTATAATGTCTTTATTAAGTACCTAGACAGAATTAATATTTGGAGGAAGTAGGTAAGAGATAATCAGTTTTCTAGCCTTTTCATCCGCCAATAAATTTATCTCTTGGCTGACAGGTCAAGTCTTCTTTAGATGATTGAAAGTAGCTGATTTATTATGGCTAATTAATGAAACTTGATATAAACTGACGCAGAAAGCAGGTTGATCTGAGCAGATGTTGGTATTGTCGAATTTTGCCCCATTATACTTACATTTACAGCACTTCCAATTGTTATGAGGTAGAATAACTGGAATTTTGACCCGGAATTTTGACGGGGTAAATTTTTTTGCTTGTTCCCCTACTCCCCTACTCCCCATACTCCCCACACTCCCCACGCTCCCCTACTCCCCACACTTCCCACACTTCCCTACTCCCTACTCCCTACTCCCTAATCCTATAAATTTTCAATTACCTTATCAATCAAATCACAACCTTGCGCCACAGTTTCCACCTTTGCTAACTGACCCCGCAACTCACCTGCTCCCGGAAAACCCTTAGAATACCAAGTCAAATGCTTGCGAGCTTGACGAATTCCCCGATCGCCTTTATATTCCCATAATGCTTGTAAATGCTCCTTAGCACATTCTAGTTTTTCTACTGCAGTGGGTGATACTTTTTCCACACCATTTTTCAAGAAATAATCAATTTCTCCTACCAAAAAAGGATAACCCAAAGTACCGCGGGAACACATAACCCCATCAACACCGGTTTCCTCCAAACAACGTATTGCAGCATCTACAGAGAAAATATCCCCATTAGCAATAACTGGAATAGAAAGTATTTCCTTAACTTTAGTAATCCATTCCCATCTTGCCGGACCATTATATCCTTGAGCACGAGTCCTACCATGTAAAGTTAACATTTGGGCACCCGCATCTTCCATTCTTTTAGCAAATTCTAGAATATTAATTTCCTTATTACTCCAACCAATTCTGGTTTTTACAGTAACAGGAACAGGAACAGCTTTTACAACTTTACTAACAATTTCTCCAGCTAATTCTGGCTGTCTTAATAAAGAAGAACCCCCACCATTTTTTGTTATTTTATTAACAGGACAACCCATATTAATATCAACAGTATCAGCTCCTTCTTTTACAGCCATTTCTGCTGCTTCTGCCAAAAAATCTGGGCGACAATCAAATAATTGAATACTTATTGGTCGCTCATTATTATCAACCTCCATAATTTGAGGTAATTCTTTCACATAATGTAACCCTGTAGCATTTACCATTTCAGTGTACATCATCGACTCTGGAGCATGGCGACGTACTAGACGACGAAATACTAAATCTGTTACTCCCGATAATGGTGATTGAAGCACGCGACTTTTAACTTCAAAGTTGCCAATTTTTAGTGGAGTAGCTAATTTTTGTTTTAATTTAGGAGATAGAATAGTCATTTCAGTTAAGCACCTACACAGAATTATTTACAAAGCGCGATTTTTAGACAGCAAGAATTTCAGCCTCTAAAATGTGTAATTTATTTTGTTTACCTGCCGATCCGTCATAAATTATGAGTTAGCCTCCTGTTGAGGAACTTCTTTAACAGTAACCTCTAGTTTTAGCCAGAGGCTTAAAATACTGAAGTTTATTTTTTTCATCTCTACCAATAATACTTATGAATAAATTTAACAGATTTGTACTTTAGATAAATTTTTTATCTCTTAAGAGTAATTTTTCTGCCAAAGCTAATTATCTAATAGCTGTTAACATAGTTCCTCGAAGAGGTTGGCTGACACCTGAATGCTCACTTTACTCTCCCTACGCCTCCCATAGTTTCCAAACTTCCCCAACCAATTACTTATAGCATTCTTTTTGAGAAATGGTATAGAATATTCTTTTATCCTCCCTATCTACTCTCTAATGAGATGCGTTTTCCCTCAACTTTACATTAGAGATTTTGTAGCGGTAAATTCTTTATCAAAATTATATTTTGGAGCATTCTCATGGAAGTTTTTCAGAAAGCAGTATCTATACTAGCTTTTTTATCCATAGGTTTCTCTTTAACAGAAGCATACCTCAAAGCAAATCAAATTTGGAAGCGAAAACATGAGCGTTTAGTAGTAGAAAGTATATCTGTTACGGCACAATTAGTTTCTTTATTTCCCCTATCAATTTTTTCACTTAACTATCTTTTTCAAAGACAATATGTGGGTTTGATTGATAGTACAATATTTGCTACTTTGGCAGTTTTTAATATAATTGTAGGAATGTCATTCTGGGTGCCTGGAGAAAGAAAAAAAGGATTCTGGACTTTAATTAAAGAAACCCTCAATTTAGAAAGAAAAGAAGCTGGTAATTTAGCTAACTCATTTTTCAAACCTTCGGGAGCAAAAAAAATCATCAATATTTTAAGTCAAGTAGCTATGATTGATGAAGTAATTGACCCTAGAGAAAAACAATTTATTCAATCATTTGCTGACCATTGGGATATTAATTTTTCCTGGGATGATTTAACAACAAATAGAATAACAGATACTTCTGTAAATTTGATCAAATTACGTCAGGATGTAACTGATTATTTGGCTACTTCCCCACCACAGAAACAAGTATCAGAATTAAAAGATATTATCAATGCTCTGGTCAACATTGATGAAGAAGTTTCGGAACAAGAAAGGCTAATTATGGGAGAATTAGATGGCTTACTTCCTGAATATATTACTCAACAATCAAATGCTGCTAGATATCATGTAATAGTAGTACCACAAAATGAACGACAAGTTCAAGTAGTGACGACTTCACTACCAGAATTAATAAGATATGAGGTAGGAGAAGGATTTGCTTATCATACTGATCCATTTTATTCAAAAGAATATGCTGATATAATATCTGATGGTTATCGCAGTTTTAATCTTTTCAGCATCGTCACCTTAACTCTTCCTAGTCAAATAAATTCTATGTTTGACTAAAGAGTAGAAACTGTATGATTGAAAACAAAAAAAATAATGAAACAGTCGGTATTGCAACAATTGGTTATTATATTCCTTCAGGAATTATGACTAGCGAAGCGATCGCCAAACTAGCAGATATTCCCCTGTGGGTTTTGATAGAAAAAATAGGTATGGAAAAAAAATCAATTGCTGCTGAAGACGAACATCCTAGGGATATGGGAATTAAAGCAGCAATATTGGCTATAAATAAAGCTCAAATTAAACCAGAAAAAATAGATTTAATTGCTTATTGTGGAGTGGGAGATTACGATTAAAGATTTTGGTCTCCCCCAGCCAAAATTCAAGGTATTATTGGTGCTAAAAATGCTCATGCTTTTGAAGTTATAAATTTTTGCAACAGTGGCAATTTAGGCATTCATATTTGCCGGAATATGATGCGAGCTTAAATTATGCTTTAGTTGTTTGTAGCGATAAATTATCCCAGTTGTTTAATTACTTTGATAAAAATACGGTAGTGGTATATTAAAAAAAGTCAAGTAGTCAAGGAAATACTATTTTTTTGAAACTAAGAATTTAAGATAATTTCTGTTCCCAGTTAAGTGTTCCCTGTTCCCTACCTCTACCCTAAATCACTACATCTACAGGACTACCAAAAACACAAACTTCCTACTTTTTTTCGCCGACGGTGCCGCCGCCGCGCTGCTAAAAAAAGGAGAGTCTAGTAACAAAATTATCTCCTATCATGGCATGACTGATGGGAAATTAGCTGATTTTGTGCGAGTGCCTTTGGGTCGCACTAAGTTGCCTGTAAAAGGTGAAAATATTGACTTAGCATTTAATTATGTCAAAGTAGAATATCATCAAAAATTAGACGAAATTTTATGGAAAGTCTATTTAAAAAACTTGAAATATAATAACTGCATTGCAAAAAAGTGGTTTTTCTCTAGAAAAAATAGATTTTTTATTTACTAATCCAACTAACAAAAGTTTATTATTATCAATTATTTAATCTCTGAAATTAAGCAAAAAAAATACATTTATTTTATGAAAAAGACAGCGGTCATTTGGGAGCAACAGATACTTTATTTTGTTTGGATAAAATTATATAGTTAGAGAAAATAAAGCCTGGTAATTTAGTAGTTTTAGCCAGTAGTGCTGCCGGGTTTTATTGGCGAGTAACTGTGATTAAATATTAAACTGTAATAATTAGTTGAATTTTAAAATTTTCTCAAAATGTCAAATCAAACTTATGCAATTATCGGCACTGGCGCTGTTGGCGGATTATACGGCGCAAAACTGCAAAAAGCAGGTCATAAAGTTAGTTTTTTACTGCGCAGCGACTACCAACACGTTGCGGAAAAAGGTTTAATTATCGAATCGGTGGATGGAGATTTTACTCTACCAGAAGTAGATGCCTATAACGATGTCAAAAAAATGCCAAATTCTGATGTAGTTGTTGTGGCATTAAAGGCAACGCAAAATCATCTTTTGCCAGAATTATTACCACCATTAGTAAATAAAAATACTGTGGTTTTACTCTTACAAAATGGCATAAATATTGAACCATAAATTTCCCATATTATAGAAAGCAATACCCTAATAGGTGGGTTATGTTTTGTCTGTTCTAATAAAGTGGGAGCCGGTAAAATTCGCCATATTGACTATGGTATTATTACTATTGGGCAATATTTTCCTAACAATAGAGCAGCAGGAATTACAGAACAAATGGTTGAAATTGCTAAAGATTTTGAACAGGCAGGAATTCCGATTGAGTTGAGTGAAGATTTGCTTTTAGCTAGGTGGAAAAAGTTAGTTTGGAATATTCCTTATAATGGTCTTTCCGTTGTATTAGATGCCAGAACAGATGAAATTATGGCTAATACAAATACACGGTTTTTAGTAGAACAATTAATGCGGGAAGTAGCAGTAGGAGCAAAGAGTTGCGGGCGAATAATAGACGATCGCTTTATCCAAAAAATGCTCGACTATACAGAGAAAATGAAACCGTATTTAACCAGTATGAAACTAGATTATGAAAGCAATAAACCTTTAGAAATTGAAGCGATTGTGGGTAATCCTTTGCGGATGGCAAAAGAGGCGGGGGTTGATTTGCCAATGATTTCTCTGCTTTATCGACAGTTGAAATTTTTAGATGTTAGGAATCAGCCAGATAGTAAGTTTTTGTACCTTTAAAAAAGTCAAAATTCGGACATGATAAAAGTAGTAGTAGCAATCTGTTTATTCTATCAATAACTGATACTAAGTCCGATTTATAAAACCTAAATACTAAACTTCAAAATCTAGTATCAAAAATCATATAGCAATCCTATTTAAGTTGTAATATTTTGGTGCTAGGGGCTTGCTGGCCAGCAAGCCCGTACAGGAGTCAGGAAGACGGAGTCAGGTAGGGGAGCCGTCGGTAGGGCGACGTACAGAATTTTCAAGGTTTTCAGTTCAAATTAACTATTATGAAAATTGTCACAACTAATGCGCGGATTGCTATATGATCAAAGTAAAGTAGTAGTAGCAATCTATATAATTTGAGTTTCAAACCAGATGGAAAATTGAATAATTTCACGCCATAATTAAGGAATTAACAGATCTATAATTTTGCCAATGTCGTTTGGGGTAAATTCAAAAAAATCATATCGCTTGTGCGATGTTAGTGTGGAATTTTTTCAAAATATTTGCTGTAAAAATAGGAAAAAGCATTTATCAAGTTAAGCATGAATTGTTATCAGATTATCTGGTCTCAGAATTGAAATATCCTTCAATTAAAATGAAGCTTATTCAACTTGAATAACTGAAGTTTTTTGAATGAATAGTCAAGCGATTGCTGAGGCAAAGCCCCGCTAACGCACAAAACTACAGTGAAGATCGGCAAAATTATTATGCACTATATATATAGTGTCTTTGCGTAAGTCGTAAGTCCTGTTTGAGAAAGGTAGTTTCAGTTAGCCTCCTGGGTCGTAACTTCGTTTTTGTGCGCTAGCTAAACGACCGCTTTTTCTCCCCTTTCAAGAAGAGAATTGAGACCTTATTTCTTGGTCCATGAAGATGATTTATATAGTATAAATACCAGGGGACTTACTAATTTTCATACTACTTTTATTTTAATGTTACAAGTTGATGTGCGGAATCTCAGATCAAAGATACTTATCATCTTACCCTATTCCCTTATTTCATCAGTAACCAATCTAAACCGGATGTAGTATCAAAAAGCGATCTGTTTTTATCAAGTATCAGTTTTAATCATCCTCTAATAGACATCTGCGACAATCAAAAATCAAATCAATTCTTATCCAGAAATTATCAATTACCGAATTATTAATTGTTAATAATTAATAATTAAATAATTATGGTTTAAAGCCTCTCATGAGCAAAGAGAAAAAGCGGTCGTTTGCGGAGCATTCCGAAGGATGGGATGGCGAGGTATCCCGCTCTTTCAGAGCCGCTGCGCTTTTCATGTCGGCGACAGCCGAAACGCCATATCCAATCGACCAAGAGAAAAGAAATAATATTTCCTTAGATTCAATTCCCGTACGGTTAAAACCCGAGGTAATTATCAATTATCAATTATCCATTATCCATTATCCATTAATGAATTCTCCCTGTTCCCTGTTCCCTCTTTTCCGAAGAGGTCTAATACAAATAATACAAATTTGATAAATTTTTGTTAACTTATAGTATAGGCAAAGCAGAACGAAGAGAGAAAGAAGAAAGAAGAAAAAAAAGGGGGAAATATATAAATAGGTAGCTTATACCATCATAAGCTGTTTAGTATTTAAACCATATATCCAATTTTTGTCAAAGGCAACAGGGAATATAAAACCTAAATCATTCTTAGCTTATTAGCTCCTTTTAAGCAGAAATTTCCAGCTTTCCGTTTTGTCGTCTTATTTCTTTAAATTGCTATAACTATCCAAAAAGCGATCGCTAGACGGCAAACACAACACTTAACTTACGGTTTGCCACAATGACACCAATTGCTTTTTACCCCTAAATTAGAAAGGGTAAAGAGACAAAAGTATATAAAGTGCCTCAAAGCCTAACATTCCATGATGTTCGGTAAATACGCCTTCATGGAATCCTCTAACTAACCGCAGTATAGATATAAGTAACTTAATCTTAAGACTGTATTAAAACTGGACTTACTCTAGACTCAAACTCAACTATTGAGCTTAAATATTAGTCCTTAAGTCAATCAAAAAAATAGAGTTGACAAATAAGCAAAAATTTTGTATTTATTAGGAGCAAAAAACTGTTATGGCAAAAGTAGTAGGAATTGACTTAGGTACAACAAACTCCTGCGTTGCTGTTATGGAAGGTGGTAAACCTACAGTCATAGCTAACGCGGAAGGCTTCCGTACAACTCCCTCCGTAGTAGCATATGGCAAAAAAGGAGAACAACTGGTGGGTCAAATCGCCAAGCGTCAAGCGGTGATGAATACCCAAAATACCTTCTACTCAGTAAAGCGATTCATCGGGCGTAGATTTGATGAAGTAACCCACGAAACCACGGAAGTTTCCTATAAAGTTCTCAACATTAACGGTAATGTTAAATTAGATTGCCCAGCATTAGAAAAACAATATGCCTCCGAAGAAATTTCAGCCCAAGTGCTGCGTAAACTTATTGATGATGCTAGTAAGTATCTTGGCGAAACAGTAACGCAAGCCGTAATTACCGTACCTGCTTACTTCAATGACTCCCAAAGACAAGCAACCAAAGACGCTGGTAAAATTGCTGGTGTGGAAGTGCTGCGAATTATCAACGAGCCAACTGCAGCTTCTCTAGCTTATGGTTTAGATAAAAAAAGTAACGAAACTATTTTAGTATTTGACCTTGGTGGTGGTACATTTGACGTTTCCATCCTAGAAGTAGGTGATGGTGTATTTGAAGTATTAGCTACTTCTGGTGATACTCACCTTGGTGGTGACGACTTTGATAAGAACATCGTTGATTATCTAGCTAGTGAATTTCAAAAAGCAGAAGGTATTGACCTCCGTAAAGATAAACAAGCTCTACAACGTTTAACAGAAGCAGCAGAAAAAGCCAAGATTGAACTTTCTAGCGTTACTCAGGCAGAAATTAACTTACCATTTATTACAGCGACCCAGGATGGGCCAAAGCATTTAGATGTAACCCTTGCCAGAGCTGAATTTGAAGGTCTCTGTTCCGATCTCATCGATCGCTGTCGGATTCCTGTAGAAAATGCTATCCGGGATGCAAAGTTAGATAAAAAAGCCATTGACGAAGTAGTATTAGTTGGTGGTTCGACTAGAATTCCAGCAGTTCAAGAGGTAGTCAAGAAAGTCCTAGGTAAAGACCCTAACCAAAGTGTAAACCCTGATGAAGTAGTAGCTGTTGGTGCCGCTATCCAAGCTGGTGTATTAGCAGGCGAAGTTAAAGATATTCTCTTGTTAGACGTTACTCCCCTATCTCTGGGTGTGGAAACTCTCGGTGGCGTAATGACAAAAATTATTCCGCGCAACACTACTATTCCTACTAAGAAATCAGAAGTATTCTCAACTGCTGTAGATGGTCAGACAAATGTAGAAATTCATGTACTGCAAGGTGAGCGCGAAATGTCTACTGATAACAAGAGTCTGGGAACTTTCCGCTTAGATGGTATCCCCGCAGCACCTCGCGGTGTACCTCAAATTGAAGTTACTTTCGATATTGATGCTAATGGTATTCTGAATGTAACTGCCAAGGATAAAGGTACTGGTAAGGAACAATCTATTAGTATTACAGGTGCTTCCACTCTGCCAGATACAGAAGTTGACCGGATGGTTAAAGAAGCAGAAGCAAATGCTGCCGCAGATAAAGAGCGTCGCGAGAAAATTGACCGCAAAAACCAAGCTGACTCTTTAGCATATCAAGCTGAGAAGCAAATTCAGGAGTTGGGAGATAAGGTTCCTGAGGCTGATAAGACTAAGATTGAAGGTTTGATTAAAGACTTGCGCGATGCTGTTGCTCAAGAAGACGATGAGAAGATTACTTCTCTGACTACTGAGTTACAACAAGCTCTCTACACTGTTAGCAGTAATATCTATCAACAAGGGGATGGCGCACCTGGTGATGGTGCTGCACCGAATGGTGATGCTGGTGCTTCTGCTTCCTCCTCAAGTGCTGGAGGTGGAGATGATGTAATTGATGCTGATTTTACTGAAGCAAAGTAGTCGGGGTTGGTGATTAAGTAATGCTCTTCAATATTTATGAACCGTACAACTATAGTTTTTTCATAGAGATTTGAGACAAAAGTATTACCAATTCACCAACGCCAAGTAGTCTATAACTCTTATAACAGTTTTGACTTAGGTAGACCAGAGTAGGGACGTTCCATGGAACGTCCCTACAAGGGTTTTTGTTCTTAGGATTGTGTTCCATCTTTCTGAAAACCTCTTTCAAAAATTAATAATTACCTCTTCTGTAATAGAAAGATTGGTTAAAAGGAAAATTTTTTCTTTTTTTCCCCCTAAAAGAAGAAGCTGTAAACCTGAATTTTTCAGTAAGTTAGCACTTACGCACCTAAACAAGAAACCAGGTTTATTGCTCTGATTATTGTTTCTCGCTCTCACGAGATTTCGTTTTATATAGAATCCGGGTAATTAGTTATCGTATCGCGTTGGAGTTAGGAGTTTAGGAGTCAGAATTCAGAATTCAGAATTCAGTATCAAGAAAGAATTTGAAGAGCATGAATTTTTAAATTCCTATTCAATAGAACATCTGTATTAAGAGGAAGTAATGGGTGCAATTACTGTATAACATAGAATCCGGTTATACAATATATGTTGATAATTTCTTAAATTACTTCAATCTCCCCTACTACCGTATTCCCCACTCCCAACTATACAGTAACTATTCAACCGAATTTGATATCATAACCCGGTTATGCTTATGTGATGCTTTATAAAACTTATATAAAGCAGAATTTTAACTTCTGATTGATAACTGATAACTGACAATGGCAAAACCTTCTCCTACTACTCCAGGTAATCAACCTCAAGCAGCTAAGATTAGACAACTGAGACAACTTAGCGACTTACTTGATAATGCTATTCGTGTTCCTGGTACATCATTAGGTGTTGGTCTTGACCCAGTGCTAGGATTAATTCCTGGTGGTGGTGATGTTTTGGGAGGACTAATTTCTGTTTATATAGTGTTCTCTGCAGCAACTATGGGATTACCCAAAGAAACTTTAACACGAATGGCTTCTAATATAGTATTTGATTCCTTAGCTGGTACTGTACCTGTTTTTGGCGATTTGTTTGATGTTGCATGGAAAGCAAATTCTAAAAATATGGATCTCTTGGAGAGTCATTTAGCATCTCCTCAAGTTAGTAAAAAAGCAGATCGCTGGTTTATTTTTTTACTTTTAGGTTGCTTAATTTTATTTGTAATTGCTATTGCTGCTTTAGGTTTTTTTATTATTAGTTTATTGTTGAAAATAATACAGTTTATTATATCTGGTTAGATCGATAAAAATGGCTATAAAAATTGCACTTTTTAACCATAAAGGCGGTGTGAGTAAAACAACCACAACATTTAATTTGGGTTGGATGTTAGCATCTAAAGGAAAAAAAAGTAATTCTGGTAGATACAGACCCTCAATATAATTTAACAGGTATGGCGTTGGGGTTTTCTCGTAAACTAGAATTAGAAGAAATTTACAACAAAAACCAAGATATTAAATCTGCTTTAGCACCTGCGTTTGAATCTCAACCTAAATTAGTACAGGGAGTTGAATGTATTAAAAATGAACAACAAGAGCGTTTATTTCTCCTACCAGGTCATGTAGGATTAGCTGAATATGAAGTAACTTTAGGAATAGCTCAAGAATTAAGTGGTTCTATTCAAACTCTTCAAAACCTTCCCGGTTCAATTTCTTATCTATTTGAAAAGACAGCAGAAAAATTTTCTGCCGACTATATTTTAATTGATATGAGTCCTAGCTTAAGTTCAGTAAATCAGAATTTACTTATGACTAGCGATTTTTTTATTCTGCCTACTGTTCCTGACTTTTTTTCTATAATGGCAATTGATTCACTAGCTAGAATAATACCAAGATAGCATATTTTATTTTGGCAAAAAAAGCTAGTGAATTAAAAATTTTAAAAGAAGCTACTTATCCTTTTCCCAAATTAACACCTCTTTTTCTAGAATTATCCAAAACTATCGAATCAGGTATCAACAGCCTTCTGCTAGTTTCAAAAAATGGATAAATCAAATTGAAGAGGTTGTTTCAAATATTTTAGTTCCTTCATTAAGAGAACAAAATATGTTATTACCAAATCAAGTTTATTCTTCTCAATATATGAATGATTATTGTTTGATAAAAATTTCTGATTTTAACAGTCTTATTGCCATATCTCAGCATTGTCAAACACCAGTTTTTGCATTGACAGAAGAGCAAATTAAACAAGAAGGTAAACAGTATGGAAAAGTTTTAGAAAGTACCTTAAAAGCACAAAATACTTTTAAAGATGCTTTTTCAAATTTAGCCGATAAAATCATTGATTTAACTTCAAATAATATCATATTTTAACAGTCTTATTGCCATATCTCAGCATTGTCAAACACCAGTTTTTGCATT
>NZ_JBNHEP010000251.1:14265-27071 GCF_050015995.1 Dapis brunnea BLCC-M229
AAAATACTTTTAAAGATGCTTTTTCAAATTTAGCCGATAAAATCATTGATTTAACCTCAAATGCAGTCTGCGCTTGAAAAATTTCATGTCAGTATTAATCGTGTTAGAGATTTAATAGCTCTTCATAATTCTGTTAGAGCTAAATCTACCTCTGCTCTCGACCTTTCAGATATGTTAAGAGCTGCCCTAGTTCTAGCTGTAAGTGCTTTAGACTATTACATACATGAAATTGTTAGATTAAGAATGCTAGAAATACATTGAGGTTTGCGTCCTGAACCACCTGCATTTTCTCGTTTTCAAATTTCTTTAGGTACTGCAAAATATGGGTTGAAAAATCCTCCTGACTTTGCATCTTATTTAGAATATGAAATTAGACAGCGACATAGTTATAAAAGTTTTCAACAACCAGATACTATAGCAGATGCAATTAGACTCATTTCAGATAAAAAATTGTGGTTAGAAGTTGCAAGTATTATGGGTAGAACAGATAAGGATATTAAGCAAGAATTAAAAATTATTATTGACCATCGAAATAAGATTGCTCACGAAGCAGATATAGATCCAACTTTAAGCTTAGGTAATAGATGGGCAATTAACGAAATTATGGTTGGTGGTGCAGTTGATTTGATCGAACAGGTTGTTGACAGTATTCATTCAATTCTTTAATAAGAGAAAGTTAGAAAGGTGTAAATAAAATGGTTAGAGTTAAAATCAGAAAATGAATACTCTTTGTACCAAGCGTGAAAAGTGTGATTAAAATACTTTACAGGAGATGTCTCTTATACCACTACTAATAATTCTTACCTAGACCTAAATTTTACTGACAGTTGTTATGCTTTATTAAGTCTAACTTCATGGAAAAACGGTATTAGGCGATCGCCACTCTTGGAGTTTATCTAAAAACTAAAGCGCAATAGTTGAATTAATCATCTATCTAATCAAATTAGGCGTTTCGCTGCGGGACATGAAACCCATAGAGGTGGGTAGCACTATCGCCACTATCGGAGTTTATCTAAAATCTAAAAACTAGAGCGCAATAGTTGAATTAATCATCTACCTCATCAAATGATGCGATCGCGTAGCGGTGGGTAGCACTATCGCCACTGTCGGAGTTTATCTAAAATCTAAAAACTAGAGCGCAATAGTTGATATCTGACGACTGAATGCTTACGAAAACAATTAACACCTTTAACCTCTACCTAACCAGGTGGTTTAGATAAAAATTAAAGGCGAGTATGTTAAAAAAATGAAAACTGTTATAAGTGATTATGATATAGAACTTAGGAATAGAAAAATTAACTACTGACTTGAGATATAGCATAGAGCGCGATCGCTAAACTTAACTGTGCTTGTTCAACTTCAGATAAATCATACCAATTAACAGGTTGCACTTTTGCTAAAGTATTTTCTACAGCATCATTTTGATCTCCACGCATTGAATAAGCAAGAGGACGCGCCATTACTTCCAAATCTTCCAAATCCCAACCAGGTAAAACTTCACTAACACAATGTACCAATTGATCTGAGAGAGATAAAGTAGAACCTAAACGATTTACCTGATCGACAACATTAATAGCAATCTTGCCTAACTTGTTGAGTAAATTCTTGGGAGCAAAACCTGCAAACTTTTCATATAAAGCATTCTGAGTATCAATAATCGGCCAAAGTTTGTCAGTTTGATTATAAAAATTTTGGCAAGCGGCAGTCATTTCTACATCATTGAGTAAATCAGATAAAGGTAGCTCTTGTTCGAGAGAATTAAAATAAGCGTCTGATTCTGGTGCTTCAGGATTCCAAGGATAAGCAATATCCTCCAGAACGATCGTACTTAAGAAATCTAATTCTACCTCAGTAGAGGCGTTAACAGAAAATTGAGAACGGGAAGGCTGATTATTCATAATTTTATTCCTGGATATGCATAAGAATTTTCTACTAGAAGTAGGTAATTAGCAATCAATATCTTTCTTTCCTACTTTTTTAGCTACAGGAGCAACCTAGTTAGTTCCGTAATCTAGCTAGGATTAACTACTAAAGTCTTCAGTTGTTTCAATCACAAACTCAAAAGCTTGACCTTGAGAACTGCCAAATTTTAACAGTGTTCCTGATTTTATAACAACCTCATCACGATGTATTCTTTGCCAACTACCAGACTGATAAATTAAAGTCCCGAAACGAGAAATATCTCGTAAAAAGTAAGTTTGTTCAACCTCTTCATTCGGTAAGCAACGACAAAAAATTTCCGCGTGTTTTTGGGAAACCCACCGCTCCAAAATCACCACATCATTGTCCTGAGAACGCCCAACCGCAATTGTACCAACCCAAATTGGCCAAACTTGATTATGATCGTCTTGAAAACGTAAAAAAGTCTTAGAAGTGTAACCGCTAATCCAAGTTGGAGAGTTAGTAGGTAGTTGAGTTACTAATTCATCAAATACTTCAACTAATTGACCATTGAACTCCGGGTGCATATACAATACTGGTAGAGTCCAAGCTGGTTGGTTAAATCTGTAGAGAGTTAATAATTGTTGTCTTGCTACTGCTACTGCCTGATCTATCAACATTCCCTCTGTCAAACCTTGAGCAAAAACTTGAATAAAACTTAAAGCTTCTCGATCAGCAATTTCATCTCGCATCCCTAAAACGGCAGGTACTCCATGATGAATTAATACTTCTGCTAGACTACTGCGTGGTATTGCCTTTACCTCACCAGAAGATAGACGCTCTGTAGCAGGTTGCGCTCCCCAGCAAGCATTGAATACTGCCAGGGTCACTCCATTACGAACTAAAATTTGTGCTAACTCAGTACCATTGAGGGTTGTCTCAGGTGCTAAAAACAACCAACCACCATCTGGACCTGGTGTACCGTGACCAGCATAAAAAAGTATATTATAAGTTTTTTTATCTAGATAGGAAATTAATTCTTCTGGAGTGGGCTGAATTAGTGTATCGACTCTACAAGGAATAATAGGATTAACTCTGGGTGCATTGGGCTTTGTAATATTGTGAGCTTTCAAAACCTCAATTAGTTGGGCTGCTTCTTCTTCGAGTTTTAATTTGGATGGAACTAGGGATTGATGGCCATTATTAGCTGTGGGGGATTGTCCTTTAGGGGTACTTTCCCCAATTACCAACAAAATATTCAGAAATTGGGAAGGTGGTTGGCTACGTAAAGAGTTAACATCACTGGTCGTACGACTAAACAAAATTTCCCGACTTAGAGAAAAGGCGGGTAAAGCGACTCCAGGTTGCATGATTTCCCAGGGTAGGGCAATTAATTCTGGTTCGCGAATATCCAATCTTACCCGTAAGGGCAATTCTTGGCCAATAGCAATACCTTGACTTTTGTGGAGACTATCAGCAATTTCTCCTTGAAATAGCCACTGCCACAGGTTAATACCCAAATTTTGCATTAGGCGACTGGTACGATTTATTTTGACACCAGATTTAGAGATGGCATGAATATTTGGGGTTGATGTTAAGGCAGTTTGAGGTGTACCTATTGGAATAGCAGGTAAACTGTGGGGAGAGAAGATTTCTAACCAAGTCTGCCAAGATTTTGATAAAGCTTCTGGCCATACCTGGTCATGGTGGACATATCCCTGTTGGACAGGAGCCTGCATTACCCAGACTGCAAAGTGATTGGCTTCTGGGATTTTCAGGCGGGTGATCGCTATACTTAGGCAAGGACTTTCTGGAGGGAAAGGCATTCAATTTTTTCTATACTATTCTTATTCTTAATGTACTGGAATGTACTGGAAGATATCTATGCTAGTTTACCTATATTATTGTAAGTCTTTAGGTTTCATTGCATCATAAGATAATTTTGGTTCTTGAAGCTGACCGAAATGTTGGAGAGATGACGGGTAAGTTTTGAGGGTTTATGGCCAAGTTGTTAGATATGGCTACTAAACAGTGGGATAAAGTGCTTTACAGGAACATCGAAACTAGGAAAGTTCTAGGAAAGTGGTAAATATGGGTTAAAAATATTGTTTTTGAAAGGAATAAGGAAGACTGAGGAGGGAAAAAGGTATGAGTCGGATTTACACAAAATTGAGTTATAAAATAGCCTCAAATATAGAGAGGAAAAGGTGTTTAGGTCAAAATTTTTAAATGTAAGGCTACAGGGGTTTCAGGTATTTTATAGCCCAATACGGTTCACTTAAGGATTTTTTTTGCAGTTCTATAATCTCAAGAGCTACTCTAATGGTTCTATACTATGAGAGTTTTGGTATTATAGCAGTCGCCATTACTAGGGCGGAGATTCTGGCTCCTCTCAAATTTAGTGGGTGGTGCGAATTTAGGGGCAAATGGCCATTCGCCCGTACTGATATAGCACTACGCATTAAGGTTAGGACATTTCCCCATCCTGAAACCCTTTGACAGTCTACTGTTCCCTATTCCCTATTCCCTATTCCCTAGCGCGTAGCGCCATACCAATTCACTTTAAATATGTCACAAATAGTTTCAAACTTTAGATGTGAAATAATTTCCTAAAATTACTGTAGCGTCAAAAAAGTTTGGAGCCTTTCATTAATAGATAATGGATAATTACCTCTCCCTAAAAGGTAGAGGATTGACTAAAAGGAAAAAATTTATTTCTCAAGGAGAGATTGGAGGCTAGCGAGGAGACCTCGCCATCCCATCCTAACGGACTGCTCCGCAAACGACCGCTTTTTCTCCTTGAAAGGGGAGGCTTTAAACCTGAATTATCTAATTATTTAATTGTTTAATTGTTTAATTGTTTCGGTAAAATCTTAATGGCTGAATGCATGACTTTTAACTTCCGTGAAACGGTATGACTTCTGAATTCGTGCCTTCTGAGTTCAGCTATATCTGAACTATATTGTTTTATAGCTGAGAAAATGTATAAGTATCATTTTAGATGTCAATCAGCTTTTATAGTTGTATTAAATAGCATTTAGCTATCGGCAATTTATAGCTTGAAAGGGTATTTAAACCGAGTTTTTAATAGCTGATAGCTAGTTAAGTAAAGTTTTTCTTTTAGAGAAAATCTGCTTCAAGACAGAAAAATACTTCAGAACAAGGATATTGATTTAATCAATTTTCCTTCTTCCTGCTTCTTTCTTACTTTTTCCTTCTCTAATAACAAATGTGGCAGTTGAAAAAATATAGTTGGCATCTTTTTCTATCTCTATTTACCTTTATAATTCTTGGTTCCTTTATTGCCAGAGGATATACTTTTCCTGTGGGAAATCATTACACTCATGTTCCTCAAATTAAATCAATGTTGAATCCTGAACTCTATACAAATGATTACTATGTTCAGGAAATGTTGAAGTTTACTCCCAGATATTACTATCAATATTTGATTTATTTTCTCAGCAAAGTTACTGGAAGTATTTCCCTCACTTATTTAATTTTTTATCTAATTTCATTTATTAGTTTTATCTGGGGTTTATCTGCCATAAGTAAAATTTTTACTCCATCTAAAATCTCAGCAACAGTTTTAATTTTTCTGAGTTTAACATCCTACACTTTGATGGGATATTTAAAACTTTTTCCTAATACTCCTATACCTGCTACATTTGCCATGAGTTTGACAGTTTGGGGGTTTTATTTTTGTTTTCGGCAAAGATGGATAATTGGTTATTTATTTTTTGGTATTGCTTCAATTTTACAATTTTTGGTTGGTGTTTTGCCGGGAGTTATGATGATTCCTATTATGTTAATTGAGGTAATAAAAAATCAGAAGGTTAAACAATTTAATTTCTGGGGAGAAGTCAACCAATTAGGGGAAGTAAAAAGTCAAAATTCAAAAGTGAAAAATATTACTCAATTAATCCATATTATGTTAGTTGAGGCAAGAAAAAATCAGAAATTTAAACAAGTTAAATCCTTTGGAAAAGTCAACCCCTTCGGAGAAGTAAAAAGTCAAAATTTACAAGTTAAAAGTATTACTAAATTGATGAATTGCCGGCTTAGGTATGAATTGATTTTTTTGGTGATTATACCGTTAATTATTTTATTTGGTTTTGCTTGTTTAGTTTATCTACCAATGGTATTAACTGGGACGACTAGCACTAATAAATTAACTAATGAAGAATTTGTTTTTATTTACGGTTGGGTAAGGAATCCTCATCATATTATTCCTGCTTATTGGAATTGGAAAAGTAGGTTAGATTTTATTTGTTTTATTTTGGGTGGTTGTTTGTGCATTCATCAAATCGATATTGCTAAATCGGAGTATTTCTGGCAGCAGTGGAGAACAGAGAAAAATTTTTCCCATAAATACTCTTTTCCAGAAGTCGAAATAGGAAAGATAAAAGAAAAAAAAGTCAGGGAAAAAAATTTAAGTTTTGCTGATGTGAGATGTCTAGAGAAATGGAAGTTTTATCTGATTATTGCTGAGTCAATTTTTGCTTTGTTTTTGGGTTATATTTTCGTGGAAATTTATCCTTTAGCTTTATTTGCTAAGTTACAGTTGGCAAGAACTGTTCCTTTTGCTCAGTTGATGATTTTTATTGCTGTGGGTGTTTTGGTTAATCAGTTATATCAACAGAGAAATTTAGGGGTTGGTTTACTGTTGATAATTGCTCTAATTTTGCCTGTACCTTATCAGGGCATTTGCTTTTTTATCTTATCATTGGGATTATTTTTTCGGGAGAGATGGCGCTACAAGTTAATAGTTTGGTTGATGCTGTTCGGATGGTTAATATTTTACTTATTACATCCACCGATAGATTCAATTGTTAATCGTTTTTTTGTGATGCCTGGTTTGTTTTTGGTGTTGATATTTCCATTTATGTTAGATGAAGTTGATGTGGCAATAGCTCAGAAAAATTTAATGACTTTTAGTTTAGCGATCGCCACTAGTTTAGTATTTGTTTTAGGATTATTTGAAGCGTTACCAGGAAAAATTTTAGAGGTATTTAAACAACAGGTAAAATTTAATCGAGTTCCCCAAGATGAAGTTACGAAACTAGCTTTAAGATTTAGGGAGATTAGCCATAAAGATGATGTAATTTTAATTCCTCCATTTGTGTCAAATTTTCAATTTTTTTCAGAGAGAGCGGTTATTGTTGACTTTAAACATTTTCCTCAAACAGATAGGGGAATTAGAGAGTGGAAAAATAGGATGGAAGATGTTTTTGGCGTTCCTTTGAATGATAAGTTAGCGGTGGGAGCGATGGAAATTTTGTTTCCGCAACAGACAGGAAAAGAATTAGTTAATGTGGTGAAAAAATATGGAGCTGAATATATTTTGACTAGGGTTGACTGGCATGGAGATATTCAAGGAAAAGTTCTGGATAAAGAAGGAAAATGGGTAATTTTTCAAATAAATTCTGATTAGTAGAGGCTTGGTTTATCAGCCAGAATTATAATTATTGATATAGTAATTAGGTAGGCATTCAGCTTTTGAAAGAATCAAGTAACTAACTCGTCTAGACTAAAATTGTGGGTAAGTTTGCTACTTACTTAAAACCTCTTCCCCAACCCCTCTCCTGCAAGGAGAGGGGAGAGATACCCTTCACAAGGGTAGGTTTTTTACCTTTGATTTAAATAGAGATGCTCTCCCTTCCCTTGCAGGGAAGGGGGTTGGGGGATTAGGTTTTTTAACCCACATTTCCCTATTTCCTGAATTACTACTCCCTACTCCCTACTCCCTATTCCCTATTAATTATGTCAAATCTCACAGTTAAAGACTTGGAAATATTGCAATGCACTCTGAATCAAGTAGGTTTAGATTATCAACTAGAATTAGACGAAGGAAAGATATTAGTTATGGGTCCGTCAGATATTGTTTCTAGTGAAGTTGGCGCTCAGTTAATTAGACTATTGGGTAATTGGGTTTATCCACGTCGTCTTGGACGTTTATTTGATTCTAGTGGTGCTTTTATCCTTCCAGATACTAATCTCAAAGTTCCTGATGTTTCTTTTGTTCGTGCCCAACGTCTGAAAAAAAGCGTTCGTTATTTTGGGGAATTGGTGCCAGACTTAGTAGTAGAAATTAAATCTCAAAGCGACAGAATTAAACCTTTAAAAGAGAAAATCAAGAAGTATTTAGAATTAGGAGCGGAAGTAGGAATTTTGATAGACCCAGACTAGGAAATAGTTGTAGTTTATCGCCCCAATGCTGAAGAAATTGAGTTGAGAAATGGAGATAATTTGACTATTCCTGAACTATTTGGTGAGTGGGAATTGCCTATTGTTGAACTTTGGCCTCCTGTGTTTGATGAAGAAGAATAAACTATCTTTATTTGAGGCGGTAAATTAGTAACTAAAAAAAATGCTTAGAAAACCTCGAAACTTTAAAGCTGGATATTCTTAATTAGATTACTACTCGCTGTAATAATTGCGAGTTTAAACTTTATGGCATCCGGTTTTTTTACAGTTGAGTAATACTCTGGAAAAATATGCCCAGAAATATAGTGCTACGCGCAAGGCAAAAGTCAAAAATAATCTATGACTAAGTTTGAGAATTTATAAATTTCCGCGCCCTTTGCTTCGATTGCTATACAAAGGACTTTCTTCCAGGTACAAGTCTAAACAAAAACCCCCCAGAAAGCGCCATTGAGATGGTACACTTCTAGGGGATTATTCTCTAAATTTAGGGGAAAAAAGCGCTCTAAGAAAAAATATCCCTCGTGCCAGTTCTCGGAAAACTAAGAACTAGCACAGGTTGTCGATCAATTTTTGCAAGCTAATAGAGTGCTTTGGCTTGAGGAGAAAGATTTTAGATATTTTGAGTCTAACTATATGATAAACTGTTGTTAGTCAGTCAGTTGGTAGAATAAGGGTAGAATCGTCATCCGGGTCCACACTTTGCAAAAAGGCTAAACCCGCATAATACTTCAACCCGCTCCCCCCGCTCCCCGTCACTTTCTCCAGTTCGTAGTTATCCAAACAAACAAACATCTCCCTGTTTTGCTTACCCGCTTGTTTTGTCGTTGCTTGAGTAGAGTTTTGATTGGTTGAGTTAGGAAAATTGCTTTGCTTTTGGTTTAACATTGGTTCCATTTTTTTCTTTCCGTAATACCAACAAGAATTACTTCTGCAATTTACACCTACCATTCTCATCTTTCCGGAAACTACCGACAAGAATTACTTCTTAATCTTTTGACAAATTGATTATCGAAACTATCCTCTGATTATCAACTTAACTTAAGATAAACCCCACCCCCATAATCTGATAAGCCACCCGTCACTTTCTCCAGTTCGTAGTCATCCAAACAAACAAACATCTCCCTGTTTTACTTACCCGCTTGTTTTGTCGTTGGTTGAGTTAGAAAAATTGCTTTGCTTTTGGTTTAACATTGGTTCCATTTTTTTCTTTCCGTAATACCAACAAGAATTGCTTCTGCAATTTACACCTACCATTCTCATCTTTCCGAAAACTACCGACAAGAATTACTTCTTTAGGACTTACGCAGAGACCATACATATAGCTTGACAAACTATAACGTTATAGTTTTTAAACTCCATATTATAGTACCTTTGCGTAAGTCCTGTTCTTAATCTTGTGATATTACTACATTTTGACTTGATGAGGGGAGAAGTCGGAATTGCTAAAGTCACACAGCATTCAAACAAATATTACTTTTAACTTTTGACTTTTGCCTTTTGACTAGATTTTCTTCTGCCTTCTAATACACCTTCCCTTAATTAACCACAATCAAAAAAACCTTCTCCTTCTAAATCTCATCTCTCCCTTTTATCTGTTCCCTTCCTCAAAACCGAGAAATATTCAACTGCCGTAACATTACCATTTTCTTCTGATGATGCTCCTGCATCCGCTGCAATACATCACACAAAAATTGCATCGCCTTATCAATATACAGCCCCTTGTTCAACATTACACATTCGGCTCGACTACCCATTGCTGCATCCGTAACCTCTGCGCGAGAAGCCATACCACCCTTTGCCAAAGACTCCAAAACCTGAGTTGCCCAAATCACAGGTACATGAGCAGCTTCGCACAACCACAATATTTCCTCCTGCACTTCCGACAAACGTTCAAACCCAACTTCCACACCCAAGTCACCCCGCGCCACCATAACTGCTATCCGTGGATGGCGTAAAGCAGTTAACAATAATTTTGGTAGTTGTTGAAAAGCTTTTTGATTCTCAATTTTCAGAATAATTCCTAATTCTCCAGCGTTGAGTTTTTCCAACTCCTCAATTAACTGTTCAATATCAGTAGGATGCTGTACAAATGAAATTGCCACCATATCGCCATGTTGGGCAACAAATTCTAAATCTTGCAAATCCTTTTGTGTCAATGCTGGTAACTTCAAGTCTGTATCTGGCAGGTTGATACCTTTTTCACTCTTCAGTTTAGCTTTACCCTCCCTAGCAGAAGTAATTTCTACCTGAAATTCCTCGGCTTCGACATGACGAATGACTCCAGCAATAATTCCATCATCAAAGAAAACTCTTTCCCCAATTCGCACATCTCGGAAAACTTCTGGCACATCACATCCTACTCTTGCAGGTTTATTTTTACTAGATGGTTCACCGAGAATATCACCTTTTTTCACTACCAAAGTATCTCCTTGGGAAAGGGAAAAATTTTTACCTTCAATTTTGCCAGTTCTTAATTTTGGACCTGCTAAGTCGAAGGAAATGCGACATGACTTCCCTAAATCTGTTTCCGCTTGTCGCAAATTTTGAATCATTTTTGTCCATACTTCCCGGTTGTCATGGGCGCAGTTAACGCGCATGATATTCATATCTTTGGCTAATAATTTGTGAATAATCTGAGGATCGTCAGCAGCTTCACTAGGCATTGTCACCATGATACGAGCATTTCTAAGTTCTGGTTTCGGACCCAATATCTCCAAAGTATGTTCTGTCAGAATGGCATTTCCCAATTCGTGGGTTATAGATAATTCTGCTTGTAATTCTGGTGGGATAGAACGATTATCTATTCTATGGAGTGCCTCTAAAACTGCATGAAGTGAGGCCATAACATGAGCTTCCATCCGACCGAGGGAACTTAACCCCAAGATACTAAGGTCATATTGTAAGTCTCGGATATCATGGCGACGTACTGCTAGATAATGAATCAGGTTTTGGGCACTTTTCCGATTATTAGGATAAATTTTTTCTAAGTTTTCAGCTTCTTGTAGTTCAAGGGCGATCGCTTCTGACCATATTTGTTTTAACCCTTGTAGGGAGCGCTCTATTCTTTCTGTACGAATAGTAGAAGCATCCAGTTGAGATATTTCTAGTCTCATCTTTATTTATATCAATTCTTTATACTCTCCTTATATCAAAATCTGCCGCTGAGATTCTCTCCCCAAAGTTAAGTTTGTTTTAAATTTTTGTTGCACGGTAAATGGTAATAAACAAAATTTGCTAAATTCTTCTTTCTTCTTCCTTCTCACTTGTTCCTTCTTCCTTAATTTCTAACACTTCACAAATCTGCTTATTCACATAATTATCATCTACATTTTTGGTAATTAATTCTGCCAAAATTCCTAAAGATATTAGCTGTACAGATAGAATAATACACAAAATTCCAAATAAAAATAAAGGGCGAGTACCTATAGGTCGAATCTCCATAAACCACAGTACAATTAAATAACCTAAAGATGTCATTCCTATAGCACCAAATAATAATCCTAAACTTCCAAACAAATGACCTGGTTTATGTAAATAATGAGTAGTTGCTAAAACCGTTAATAAATCAATAAAGCCACGGGTATAACGTTCTAAACCATATTTAGATTTTCCCTCTTTTCGCCGATGATGTCTGACAGTTACTTCAGTAATTTTAAATCCCAAACTATGAGCTAATACAGGAATATATCGATGTAGTTCTCCATAGACTTTGATACAGTCTAATACTTCTTTTTTATAAGCTTTTAAGCCACAGTTAAAATCATGTAATTTGACTCCAGTTAAAATTGATGTAACTCCATTAAATAATTTCGAGGGTAATGTTTTAGAAAGAGGGTCGTTACGATGTTTTCGCCATCCAGAAACTAAGTCATATCCTGACTCTAACTTCTCCAAAAACTTAGGTATTTCCGCCGGGTCATCTTGTAAGTCTGCATCTAAAGTAAAGATAATATTTCCTCTAGCTTTTTTAAATCCAGCAGATAAGGCAGAAGATTTGCCAAAGTTTCTTCTTAATCTAATTCCTTTAATTTTTTGGGGATATTTTTTGATTAATTCATTAATCTCTATCCAAGAGCGATCGCTACTCCCATCATCAACAAAAATTATTTCATAACTATTAATTTCGGCTAAATTCATTACATCCAAAATTCTCTCAAACAAGGGTTTGATTGTAGCTTCTTCGTTATAAACTGGAATCACAAAACTGAGGTATGTACTTTTCAATGTTCAATTCTAATTATCAAAACTATATTGATTGGTTCAAGTTATCCAATCTTGACGATTTTTCAATTTAACATAAACTAGCCTAAGATTAATCAGCAATTTATTTCCTAATCATACTAAGTCCGGTCTGCGAAAGAATTACTATTGATGAATGTAAGGTACTTATGCTAAAGGATTAGAGAGGAATTTTAATACTTTTGCTAACCGGATTTGGTATCAACTAAAATATCAAAAATTTAAACTATATTGATTGGTTAAAGCTATTCAATCTTGACGAATTTTCCATTTGACATAATCTCTGAAAATCTCCTAATTTAACTCTTAAATCTTGTCGGAATTTTTGAGTTTTGAATGGATGAGTTTTCAATTGGATATATTCCAACTTATCAAAAATATTTTGATTAGTTAGAGCTATTCAATTTTGAGGATTTTTCCATTTCAGATAATCTCTGAAAATCTCCTAATTTAACTCTTAAATCTTGTCGGAATTTTTGAGT
>NZ_JBNHEP010000251.1:27171-31507 GCF_050015995.1 Dapis brunnea BLCC-M229
TAGAGCTATTCAATTTTGAGGATTTTTCCATTTCAGATAATCTCTGAAAATCTCCGGTTTTGACTTTTAAATATTTTCTGAATTTATAACTAGGGAATGGATGAGTTTTCAGACGACTTTTCCATTTGACATAATCTCTGAAAATCTCCGGCTTTGAGTATTGAATATTTTCGTAATTTTTGACTTGGTAATGAATAACTTTTCAGTTGGATATATCCGACTTTTCAAAAATATGTTGATTGGTTAAAGCTATCCAATCTTGACGATTTTTCAATTTCACATAAGCTGTTAAAATCTCTTGCTTTGAGTATTGAATATTTTCGGAATTTTTGACTTTTGACTGTCTTGAATGTGTCTTACATTCTGAGATATCCTCAGAATTACACACTCGCTTTAGACTTTTAACTTCGATATATCCTTTCCAACCTGAAAATTCATATTCTGCTCCTAATAATTCTGCTACATCAGCACGAGGAAAACCAGACATCCCAAAACCTTTAACTACATTTTCTTGATTCAAAATAACAATACATTTAACTTCAAAAATCTCTTCATTTTTAACTTTTGAGTGTCTTGGGTCTGTCTTACATTCTGAGGTCTCCTCAAAATTACACACTCGCTTTTGACTTTTAACTTCACTAACCCATCCATTTACTCTAGCTGTAGTCGGAGAAAATTTAGTCACATTATCAAAATATCCCTGCAAATTTTCTGGCAGTTTTGCAGTTAATAAATTAGAGTTAATTTTTTCATCTAAATTAGCGCAAAAATTATCTTGTTTTATATCTCGATGAAAAGGTACTAAACCATCAGCTTTTAAAGCATCCACTAACCCTAAAAAAGCAGCAGGTCGGTTACCTACTTTTTCTTGAATTAAAGTCGGATCGGAAATGCCGATTTGTAAAGATAATGCTACTAAAGGTTGAAAAGTTGCCCGATGAGCAATCTCTCTAAAAGTTTCCGTACCTACTCGGTACATCAATAATATTAAAACCGTCAAAACTGCCACTAATGGTATGACAAAATACCATTTTTTTCTCAGAGTAAATTGCTGTTTTTCTAACCATAAAAAAATCAGGATAATTAGACTCAACCAAAATAGGGAAGGTAGAGTCGCATAACGAGAAGCGATCGCCTGTTCTGCTCCAAATCCAGAACGACTAACAGCAGCCATTAAAGCTGTTCCAAAAGTATAAATAATTATAGATAACCATGGCAACCAATCTTGAGGATAAGATGAAAATAACCAATAAATTAAAAATATTCCTGCTAAAATTAATCCCACCCAACCTATTGCCGCAGCAACGGGAATATTATGAGTAAAAATTGCTCCTAAATAAACGGGAATGTAGGCAACTATATCAATGAAATTCAGTTGAGATAATGATGGATGATGAGAGGGTGTTGTGTAGGTGAGGAAATAAATGCCTATTACTAAAACAGAAAAAAATAGATAAGATATAGTAAATTTTTTTGGCAATTTATATAGAATAGCAACTGCATATAAAATCGGCCAAATTCCTAGAGCGGTACTATAACTAATACATCCTAAAATTCCCAAGATTATACTGGCAATAGCAAATCTGTTTTGTTGAGATTCTAGTAATTTTTTCAAACAAAATATTGAGGCAATAACAAATAAATTAGCAATTACCCAATGTACTCCACTATATCCGCGCATCCAATTATGAGCAGCAGCAGGGGTAAAGTTAAAAACTGAGATAAATAAAATTAATAATAAAAGTATCGAACGATATTTTTTGAGAGTATTAGTTACTAACGCAATTAACAAAATTCCTTGAGCAGCAACTAGGAAAAATGTAGCCAGACACAACCCAATATTTGAACCTTTAGTAACAACAATATTTAGGGCATAAATTATGGCAGGAATTAAGACAAAATGTTCATTTGCCCGAAACATCCAATCAAAAATATTAGTGGAAAATCCATCTATAGAATAGATATTTTGAATCATCCACCAATAATCGAAATTTAGTAATTCTCCCGCTTTCGATATCATAAAAAGTACATATAAAGCTGGGAGTAAAATTGTAATGGTGGTGATAATTATCAAAGTAACTTCTGGTTTTTTTTGATTAACATAAAAGGGAAGGCAAGACAGGAATTTGGGCACGGATGTACAGATTAATTTGAAATAGGTTAATCTTTGCTACCCTACTTATATAGCAATTTCATTTTAGATTTAGACGAGGGTTTCTTGCTGTGAAATGGTTTCATTATTATTGGAAATGACTATAATATCAAGCGTTAAAAAAGAATGGTACAAAAAGGTGCATCTTGATCGGATATCCTGAAAAAGAGCTACTCCAATTCATTTTAGGTAACTATCTCTATCATTTTCCCCTTTTTTTTTCAATATTTACTCCTTTAAATAACTAAATTTTTCTTGCTTCTTGCTTCTTCCTTTACTAATAAATAGAAATAGGATTACCAGGCGAACCTGTTGCACCTTTCATTTTTAGAGGTGCAAAAACAAACATAAATTCGTAAACTTTATCTTCTATTAATTGACTAACATCCAAGTTCTCAAAAATATTAATACTGTGTTTAACAATCCATTCAATATGACAATCAATAGGCCGATTTTGGTCTTCACCAGGAATCGCTTCAGTTCCGAAAGTATCTGACCCTACCATTGCTATTTTTAAACTAGATAAATAACGACAGCTAGTAATACCAAGTCCAGGCGCTCCAGAATTAAATATTTGAAGATTTTTAGCTTTTTGTTCGGGACTCAGACTATCCCAATCTTTTCCCCAATAATTACCATGACCTGTATAGACAATAACTACATCTCCTTGTTTAATTGGAGCTATTTTTTGTTTTTTATTGCTCCTTTAATATCATTAAATTGTAATAATTCCTGGATCATTTTTACTTTGACCTTGAGGAATTGGTAAGCATTCAACTCCTCGATAACCAGCAATATCTAATAACAGTCCCCTGGTCACATATCCCAACTCTCCAATCTTTTCTACTCCTAATTTATTTAACCCTTAGGATGTGCCAAAGTATTCTAAAAAGTTACCATTATAAAAATGAACGAAGCAAGCATTTGCTTAACTTCTACTACATTTTCAACCAGAGAATTGAAGCACAAAGAACGATGAGCTTGAATTGCCAACTAAATTGGTATAACAAAAAATCTGGCTGTTAATGAGTAAAAAAATTCTGGACTTGATTTAATTCTCGTTCCTTAGGTGGTTAGATATACATTTTTTATAACTTCTTCAATTGTCTTATTTTTGAACTGCAACCTAAAACTCAATACCCTACAGAAATTTTAAGATTGCCTCAATTAAAGTTTTCGGTTGTTGTTGGAAAAACATGTGACCGCCCGGAAATTCATGTAAGGCAAAGTTACTAATAGTATGCTGTTCCCATCCAGATAACTGTTGCAAGCTAACTGCTACATCATTTGTACCTCTAAAAGCAACAATAGGAGATTCTAAGGGTGCTTTAGGAAAATACATATATTTTTCATTGATTGTAAAGTCAGCTCGCAAAATAGGTAAAAACAATTCCATTAGGTCTTGGTTTTGCAAGACTGCTTCAGGAGTACCACCGTATTCTCGCAATGTCGAAATTAAAGTCGGGTTGGATGCTTGATAAAGTGGATTATCAATAGGAATTTGAGGAGCGCGACGACCAGAGACAAACATATACTTAGGAATAGGAAGTTTTTCGCTGCGTAGTTTACGAACTACTTCAAAACTTATTAATGCACCAAGACTATGGCCAAAAAATGCAAAGGGATATTCTTCAATTAAAGGTAACAAAGCTTGAGTCAGGGTAGGCAATAGATAATCCCATTCAGTAATCAGAGGTTCTTTAATCCGAGTTTCTCTACCTGGTAGTTGTATGGCGCAGACCTCTATATTGGAAGGCAAGTATTTTCCCCAAAGGCGAAACAAGGAAGCACCAGCAGCAGAAGGGTGAAAACAGAATAAACGTAGGGTCGGTTGAGAAATTGGTTGAAATATTTTCATCCAGGGAGAAGGAGTAATAGTAGAATTCATTAGATAAATTTATTAGCTTAAAATTGGTATGACAAAAAACTTTGGCTATTTATGAGTAAATTTTTCAATACTTACTCCGACCACAGGTTTCAGATACAAAATCTGCAACGTTATAGTTTTTGCTTACTATACATAGCTTGTTTGAGTCAGTTTTGTGTTTATGACTCTGTGGAAAATATTTTTATCTAGAGAGAGGGAGTAACAGTAGAATTCATTAGATAAATTTATTAGCTTAAAATTAGTATGACAAAAAACTTTGGCTATTTATGAGTAAATTTTTCAATACTTACTCCGAC
>NZ_JBNHEP010000251.1:31607-33366 GCF_050015995.1 Dapis brunnea BLCC-M229
AGTAGAATTCATTAGATAAATTTATTAGCTTAAAATTAGTATGACAAAAAACTTTAGCTATTTATGAGTAAATTTTTCAATACTTACTCCGACCATAGGTTTCAGATACAAAAACTATAACGTTATAGTTTTTGCTTACTATACATAGCTTGTTTGAGTCAGTCTTGTGTTCATGAGTCTCTGGAAAATATTTTTATCTAGGTAGGGCGACTGGTAGTTTGACTCATCAACAAATTTATCAGAATCCGAAAAACAAAAAAAGCCGATCGTTAATTACTCAAAGCAGCTAACTGCTTTAACATTTGCCTCAAACTATCTCGCCAGTATGGAGAATGATTTCCCAAGACTTTTGAGATTTTCCCACTATTCAAAACTGAAAAAGCTGGTCGTTTTGCTGGAGTTGGATATTCGGCAGTAGTAATGGGAACTACTCGTTTTACCTCTAAAGGAAAACCCAGTTGTTTTGCTTCCTCAAAAATAGTCATAGCAAAATCGTACCAACTAATAGCTCCACTATTTGTATAGTGATAAGTTCCATAGGTTTCGGAATTAAGATGAGGAATAATTTGAGCGATCGCTTCTGCTAAGTCTCCCGTCCAAGTTGGACAACCGACCTGATCGTAGACGACCCTTAATTCTTCTCTGTCTTTACCCACCCGCAACATGGTTTTGACAAAGTTACCTTTTCCATAAGCTCCATAGACCCAAGCTGTTCTAATAATAATATGATTAGCTTCTGTTTCTCGAATTGCTTCTTCTCCAGCTAATTTAGATTTGCCATAAGTTCCGAGGGGGTTGGTCGAGTCGGTTTCTGTGTAGGGTGTACTTTGACTACCATCAAAAACATAATCGGTGGAAATGTGTATTAAGGTTGCTCCTAACTTTTTTGCCTCTTTTGCCATAATTCCAGGAGCGATACTATTTACAGCATGAGCTAATTCTGCTTCGTTTTCAGATTTGTCAACTGCTGTATAAGCTGCGGCATTGATAATTAGTTCTGGTTTAAGTTGGTCTATAAGTTGGGAGATGGCATTGGGGTCTGCCAGGTCTAAGTTTTCTCGCCCTACTGCCGTTACTTCTCCGATTTTTATTAGGAGGGGTTGTAGTTGGTTTCCTAGTTGTCCGTTAATACCTGTTAATAAGATTTTCATTTCTAATTTTTAGTAATTTGATTTAAGTTTAATTTTTCGATTTTATTTTTTCGGATTCAGACGAAACGATTTCTAGTTTAGACTTTCGACTCCTTATTCTATTATTCAATTATACCAATTACCAAAAGTAATGCTATACTTGAGCTATACTTCAATAGTCAAATATTTACCAAGATTCAAAGTCTGTTTTTGACAATTATTAGTCGGTTAGTGTAGATTATTCCTACTTTTACCTCTCTCCTCACCTCCCACACTCCCCACACTTTCCCACCCAATCAGGTATAGCAAGATTTTTGAGAAATGGTATTAGCATTACTCCAACTTTCAATGGCAGCCATTAAAATATTAACTGCGGGATGGTCGATTAATTCTTTGAAAGCTTCTTTTCCTGCTTGTCTAAAAGTTGTAATTATTCTAGATTTCACAGAGGGATTTTTTTCTATTTCTTGAATTCCTTGGTTAGCAATTTATCAAAAGATATTCTGAATCCTGACTTCTGACTCTTCAATTAGCATTACTCCAACCTTCTATGGCAGCCATTAAAATATTAACAGCGGGATGGTCGATTAATTCTTTGAAAGCTTCTTTTCCTGCTTGTCTAAAAGTTG
>NZ_JBNHEP010000251.1:33466-35377 GCF_050015995.1 Dapis brunnea BLCC-M229
TAATTATTCTAGATTTCACAGAGGGATTTTTTTCTATTTCTTGAATTCCTTGGGTAGCAATTTCTAAGTCGTTAGTAGAATTTGAGGAATAGTCTGTTTTTGATAGTTGTTGTAGTAAATTTTGAATTTCTTTTGCTGCTTCTGCTAAGGTTTGTTTTTATTCAGCGGTTAAATAGTTATTCTGGTTAATATTTAGATGCCTCTATTTTTCCTACTCCTCCAATAACGCTATTGATGTAACTTCCTCCACCAATTTTAATATCGTTACTTTTTTCAGTCATGTTAAATCTCCTGAGTTGACGACTATTAAAAAAAATATTAGTGCCGTTTATCTGATATTCAGTGTTTTTTTGTTGAACTATTTTTTCGGAATTTTTATCTAAATATTCTATCAAGTCTCTAAACTTGATTTTGATGGCTTCATATTTATTGTTCTCCTCTGTTTGTTTAACTATCTGTTCTAAAGTCGAAAATATTTTTCTAAAATAACTAACTGATACTTCTTGAATAGGGATAATCAGTTTTTCTCGACCAGATATTTTTGTTAAGGGTGGTAATAAGACTAAACAAGGTAGTTGTTCGGGAAAGATATCTAGTTTTCTAGCTATATAGTAAGATTCGTTTCTATTAAATGGTTTAGTGTTAAACAACCATCTACTTAAAGAAAATTTTTCATACAATTCTGCATAAATAATTGACTGCCAATATTTTATTAGTGAATCAAGTTTAGGCTCAGGTTTTTCTAAGATGTATATTTTATTCCAGTCTCCAGTTAATTTATCAAATTCATCAAAGTTATTTCTGATATAACTTACTATTTCTCTATCACTATCTGTATATAGAAAAATTGCATTAAGTAGTTCTGACGAATCATTCTTTATATTTTGGTCAGTCGTTAAAATATGTCTATATATAAAATCCTTATTTAAAAAAGGAGAAGCAATCAAAGCAGGAGTAATAGGATCTACCATAATATCTCAAATAATCAGAAATTTCATTGCTACTATGATATTGATTGCTTATTATAATCACCTCAAATCAAGCTCTACCGACCAAAGATAATAAAATTCTCTTACCTCACAAAATATAGGAAAATTTATATTCATAATTTTGACTCTACTTTTAAGTAAGTATATAGATATAGGTCAAATTTTACCCTCTCTGGAAAGTCACCTTACCTAGAAAATTTGCCAAAATCTTGGGAATGCTCAATTCTGAGTTTTGAGAATTTGACAGCTTGATAATTTACCGATTTTTCTTCTGTCTTTAAGTAAGCATATAGGTCAAATTTTATCCTCTCTGGAAATTTACTCTAGCTAGCAAGTTTTCCGAAAATTTCGGAATCCTCAATTTAGAGTTTTGAGAATTTGACAGTCTGATAATTTGCCGATTTTCATTCTGTCTTTGAGTAAGTAGATAGGCAAAATTTCACTCTATTCTGGAAATTTACTTCAGCTAGAAAGTTTGCCGAAATCTTCTCAATTTCCAATTCGGAGTTTTGAGTCTTTTACCCCTTGATAATTTGTCAATTTTCATTCTGCCTTGAAGTAAGTAGATGAGGAAAATTTTACTCTCTCTGAAAAATTACTTCATCTAGAAAGTTCGCCGAAATCTTCTCAATTTCCAATTCGGAGTTTTGAGTCTTTTACTCCTTGATAATTTGTCAATTTTCATTCTGCCTTAAAGTAAGTAGATGAGGAAAATTTTACTCTCTCTGAAAAATCACTTCAGCTAGAAAGTTTGCCGAAGTCTTCGGAATTTTCAATCCGGAGTTTTGAGAATTTCACAGTTTGATAATTTGCCGATTTTCCTTCTGTCTTTGACTTAGCATCTCGGCAAAATTTAACCTTGTCTGAAAAATCACTTTAGCTAGAAAGTTCGCCGAAATCTTCTGATTTCCTAATTCGGAGT